>JAFZHO010000038.1 GCA_017554835.1 Clostridia bacterium | reverse complement strand
TTGCCGTTTGAATAGCGTGTGAAATCATGCAAAGTGAAGTGCTTGACGTTGTGCCTTGTGCATTGTATCTGTCGCACTCTCTATTAACGTATTGTTTGATAACAACGTCTGCTTGTTCTGCTAACGGTGATTCAAGATTTTCGGTAACAGATATAACCTTTACTCCTTTTTTCTTGCATATATCTAGTATAGGTAAAAGTTCTTTGGTTTTACCCCCACGTGAAGCAAAAACCATAACGTCATCTTTTTGCAAATATCCCGTTGCACCGTGAACTGCCTCTGCAGGAGAAATGAATCTCGCCGGCTGCTCAATGCAACACATAAGATGAGCAAAATGCTGACAGATAATTCCACTATGGCCGCATCCTGCCGCGCCGATTCTTTCGGCACCGATAAGAAGCTCCACCGCTTTTGAAAACTGCTCTTTATCTATATAGTCTTTCATATTTCTTATGCATTCGGCTTCAATATCAAATGCCTGAAATATGGAATTCATTGATATATCTGAAATCATTTTATTTCACCTCATAATGCTTTGAAAAAGCGTCTTTTTCGCTATCAAATACTCCTACGCCAATGCCACCAAGTAGGCAAGCGCCAACCGCACCTGCAACCTGAGTATTGATTGACTCCATCGGTAATTCAAGAACCTCAGAGATAACGTTAGTGCAAATTGAGGAGTTACTGATTCCGCCGATAATTGTAATTTTATTTACGTCAAGTCCTTTTTCTTTCGCTTCTTTAAGATTATCTTTAAGCATTCTTGCTGCCGCCTCGATAATTGCTCTTGCAATATGAGGTTTTGAATAGCCCTTCACGTTTTCATCATCTTTATCAGAAAAATCAATAACAAGTCCGTCGCAACCAAGATATGATTCTTTTACCAAATCGTCGAACTCTTTATGGCTTATTTTACCGAGATAGCGTTCTCTTCTTTCGTTGATTATTTCGCTTACGCTTGAAAGGGCCAACATTACGCAATAAGGAGGTCCGTCAAGCATAAATCTATCAACCAAACCGCCCGTTGAGATAGCTATATCTCTCGTTGCAACGGGGAAAAGTTCAACCCAGGAAGTTCCGCAGGAAAGAAGCATCTCTCCAACTTCAAATACCCCTGCACCAAGAGCCCCTGACGGATGGTCAAAAGAGCCGAGAACGACTTTTGTATTTTCTGAAAGACATAATTTCTCCGCAATCTCAGGCAAAACCTCGCCCAAAACCGTTCCCTTATCATAAATAGGTGGCAAGAATTTATCGGCGATTCCAAATTTATTCAAGATAAATTCGCTATACTCGCCTTTCTCCTGATCCATAAGATATCCGGGAGTTGCCATTGAGTGAGATAATCCCCACTTACCCGTTAGGATAAAGTTAAGATACTCATTGCTCATTGTAACGGTTTTTGAGTTTTGGAATATTTCTTTCTCGTATTTGCGAACGTATGGAAACTGAGAGCAAGTCATACTGTTTCCAACGCCCCAACCTACAAGTTTATACATTATATCTTTTTCTTCTTGGGTATAAGCTTCTTCAAAATCCTCGTCGGCAATCCTCGTCTGCCATCCGTAAATAGGTGAAAGCGGTTTATTATTTTCGTCAAGCCAGATAGTGTTTCCACTTGCGTGGCAAGAACAAATAGCCGCAACCTCATCCTCGCCCTTAACCAAAAGAGCAAGTTCTTTAATAACGGAGCAACAAACGTCAACGAATTCCTGAGGATCCATCATTCTCAAAAAATCGTCGCCGAAATAGGTATATTTACCCGTGGAGGTTTCTATAAGTTTTCCCTCTTCGGTCATAAGTGCGCCTTTTACCGCAGAGGTGCCTATATCCAAACCGATGAAATATTTCATATTTATTTCCCTTATTTCAATTAGATTTCAAAATATTCATATCCCATTGCATTTGTAAAGGATTCGGCAACTTTTCTCATATCGCCATACATCATATCAAGATGGTGAGTTCCACCAAGTGAGCTATAATCAGCAAGGAACTGAGAAACTTCTTTACCAGGAGTGAACCAACCGCAAGTTGCTTTTCCAAGAAGTTTTTCGCACTGAGGAACTTTCATCTCAACTAGAGAAGAAATTACTCTGAATTTGCCGTCTGCAAGTGGAAGAAGGTTAATCAAAGTTGCTGTGCCCTCTTTGAATGTGCCGCAAATCCAAGTAGTATCAACGTCTGAATAAGGGATTGCCTTTTTCATGAATTTTGGCTTAGTATGAGTAAGCGCAGTATTCATTTCGCCCATATGGCTAATGAATATCATATTATTTTTCCAGTCAGGGCAGAACATTTCGATAAATGACGCCTCATCACTTACAGACATTAAAGCTCCTGTGAAAGCAGAAGTCAAAATATCACCCTCGCCTGCAAAACCGATGCCTTTTTCCATTGATCTGTTGGCTTCAGCAAATGGCATACCGTAGATACCTGTTTCTTTTGTAACTTTCAAGAAGTTTGCAGTAAATGCAGTAAGTCCGTTTTCTTTAATCCATTTCTGGATAGCGATGCTTCCTTTTGCGGAATCTCTCAAATAATCCTCGGCAATATCGTCGGCAACATCGTATTTCTCTTTATCTTCTGCGATAAGAGCGTCGATTTCTGCATCGGTTACTGAAGAAATATATTTTGCAGTATCAGCAGCGGTCCAATCCACGATTTTGATGCCCATTTTATCAAATACGCCGTCTGCAACGGTAAAGTCGCCCATTCCTGCAAACATTCCGCCGATTGAACCAACTTTGGAATTCTGAAGTGAAGATGCAACTTTTATACCTTTAACGCGTTTTATAACTCTTTCGATAACGTCGGTCTCAGTATAGTGACCTGCTTCAACAGCGAAATCCTTGCCGTTTCTCACAAGAAGGTTGCACATATCCTGAACGCCGTGGATACCATGGTTATACATTATAACCGCGGGATCGTTATCATAAGTAAAGTCCCAGGTAGGAGTAGTATCAAGAACTACGATGGGAAGTTTTGTTTTTGCAAGTGGTTTTTCACTCTCAAGAGAAGGAGAATAAGCAAGGTGAAGAGTAACGATAGCGTCAACGTTCTCTTTCTCGAATAGTGCAACTGCTGCCTCGAAATCAGGTTCAAGACGGCAAATATCGTAATAAACTACGTCTGCTTTGCTTTCCAATATGCCTTTGATTTCATCGGAAAATTCGTTGATTCTTGGTCTTGCATAAGAATCATAATCATCATAAAGTTTTACGTAAAGTGGCAAATAGCCGATTTTAATTTTTTTCATATTATTCACCTATAATCATTATTTGAACAGTTCTTGTTCTGCCTCTTGTCTGGTCAAAGTCAATAAAATGAACTCTGCCAAATTCTCCTAAGTCTGCTACTCCGTCGTCAATAACGATGGTAACGTTTCTTCCGATTATGGAAGAACGAAGATGAGCATCAGTATTATGACAACCGAAATTATCCTCGCCGTGTTCTTCTGCAAAATCAAGGGCTTTGGGTCCGGGATGCAAATACATTCCCTCATATCTGCAAGTAGGAATCCACTCTTCAAAAACGTTTACCAAATCCTGCTGAAGAGTTTCAAGGCCGGTCATAGACATATCAAAAGCGCACTCCTGAGTGATAACGGAGCAAGTAGTATGGTGGGAATAAACAACCACTATACCATCTTTGATTTTGGATTCTTTAACGATTTCTTTAACCTGGTCGGTAATATCGTGGAAAGATACTGCACGATGTCTTGATTCAAGTTTTAAAGCTTTTTTGAAAACCATAATTTTTCCCTCTATTTCTTTTTAAGATCGTCTGCAGCACGTCTTGTTGCCGCAATCATTTCGTCTATCATAGCGATAGGGTCTTTTGCGTTCATAATTCCGGAAGCCGCACCTGCCGCTTCGCTTCCCGCCATAATAAAGTCATAAACCTGCTGACCGTTGGTAATACCTGCGGCCTGCTCAACCAAGATATCAGGATTGATTTTTTTGATTTCTTCGATAACTTCTTTAACGTAGCCCATATCACTAACTCCGCCGCCTGTTCCACCGATAAGTTCGGAAGGTTCGGGGTTAATAATATCAGGACCTAACTGAGCGATAGCTTTTGTTTCTGCAACGCTATCTGCACAAGCAAAAACAAGCATATCAAGCTCATTTGCACGCTCAATAGTTGCTTTAATCTGAGGGATAGACATTGGTTTTTCGCAGTGGTTAACTACTACTCCCTCTGCGCCTGCTGCTTTTAAAGCTTCGGGCAGAATATCTGCCATTCCTCTTCCGGGGCGAAGAGTATCCATATAAGGTGCAAGAACGATAAGATGCTTTGTATTCTCTACTATACGGCGGATTTCAACTGCCGGAGTGATGAATAAAACGTCTATATCATATTTTTCTGCTGCCTTATCTGCGGCAAGGGCATATTCTAAAACCTTGTCGCCATATATATAGTTTTTAGTTCCAATTTCAAAATAAGGAGTTCTGATTTTTCTCTTCATGGTTAATCCTCTTATCTCTTCTGCTGCAATGTGTAATGAATATCGTCTGCTTTTTCTTCGTCAGTAAATTTACGTAGAGTATTAATAACCTCGCCGTTATTCCATTTTCTATCGATTTCTGCTTCGCCGATACCCATAACGGTAACGTTAACCTGTCTGCGACGAGCGCGAACGTGGTCCCAGTCAACGAAGTAAACGTGAGCGAATTCTCCACCGTCAAGCTTACCGTCTTTAATAGTCATAACCTCGCTTCTGCCAAAGAAAACAGAACGAAGATGTCCGTCAGTGTTCATACTTGTAAAATCGCCTGGTTCATTAACGAAACGGCCAAACTGAGAATGAAGTGGTCCCGGATGACGATAATCGCCTTCGTTAGTATAGTCAGGGATCATTTTTCTCATAATGTCAAGTAGGTCATGCTGCAAGTATTCAAGGTCAAATGAATCAATATCGTGAGAGCATTCCTGAACCATTACGGAGCAGGTAGTATGATGGGAAGCAATTGTTACAGTGCCGTTTTTAACCCCTGATGCCTCAACGATTTCCATAATTTCTTTTGAGATATC
>JAFZHO010000037.1 GCA_017554835.1 Clostridia bacterium | reverse complement strand
GAAGATTTTTTAAGCTGCTATAAAAACGGAAAAACCCCAAATCCTTGTATTGTTTGCAATCCGACTATTAAGTTCAAATCTCTTATTGATACGGCGGATGAAATAGGAGCAAAATATATTGCCACGGGCCATTATGCAAGAATAGGATTTGAAAATGGCAGATATTATATAAAATCTGCAGAAAACCTTAAAAAAGACCAGAGTTATATGCTTTATAGACTTTCTCAAGAGGTTTTGGAGAGAACTATTTTCCCCCTTGGCGATATGTTTAAGGAAGAAGTTCGCAGTCTTTTTATGAATAATGATTCTGATATTGCATCAAAGGCAGATAGCCAGGAAATATGCTTTATTCCCGATGATGACTACGTGGGATTTATCGAAAACCGACTTGGAAAGTTTCCGAAAGGCAATTTTATTTCTCCTGAGGGGAATATCTGCGGGGAGCATAAAGGTATAATAAATTATACGGTGGGGCAGAGAAAAGGGCTTAATATCGCTCTTGGCCAACCTGCTTTCATAAGAGAGATAAATACCGAGAAAAACGAAATCTACCTTTCCTATAAAGGTGGAGAGTATTTTGATGAGGTTATTTTTGGCGACGTTGTATTTATGAAGTTATCAGAAATTTCAGATAATGAGGAATATTTCGCCAAGGTCAGATATAGTAATAAGACGGAATCCTGCGTGGTTTCAAAGCTTTCAAACGGGGATTTTCGGGCTTATTTCAAAGATAAGGTCAGAGCCCCTGCAAAAGGGCAGTCTATCGTTTTTTATGACGAAGAGGGAAATATTCTTTTTGGTGGTTTTATAAAATAAGGAGTTAAAATGAGAAGAATTTGTTACTTTGTTCTTTGCTTGATAATGATATTAAATTGCTTTATTCCTGCATTTGCAGTGGAAACGGGGCTTAGAAAAGTTGTTGTTCTCGACCCCGGCCACGGGGGAGACGACCCGGGAGCAGAGGGGAATGGCTTTTTTGAAAAAGATCTTAACTGGGATATAACAAATTTTTGCAAAGCAGAACTTGAAAAATTCGGCATAACCGTTTTTCTTTCAAGAGAAGAAGGGGAAAACCCCAGTCTTTCCGCCCGTGCAAAAGTTGCAAAGGAAAAAGATGCAGACGTTCTCGTTTCCATACATAATAACTCTTTTACCAATAATACCGCAAAAGGAACAGAGGTTTATCATTCTGTTAAAAGTTCAAAAAGATTTTATAATCTTGCAGAAGATGTCCTTGATAATTTTGTTTCTGATATGGGAACTACTTCGAGAGGGGTCAAAACAAGATACGGAAGCAGCGGAACGGATGACTACTACGGAATAATCCGTAACTGTGATAGACCTGCCATTCTCGTTGAGTGCGTTTTTATTTCAAATCCCAACGACGTTTCTAAAATTGCCGACGCAAAGGGCAGAGAAAAAGCAGGAAAAGCAATTGCTCACGGAATTTTGGAGCAATATGGCATAGACTGGACCATAGAGCCCACGTCGGAAATAACAACGGAGACTACAAAGGAAACTACGACGGAAACCACTGGTGAGATTACCGATGAAATCACTGAGGAAAATATCGCTAAGGAAATGACCTTTGAGGATTTGACGACGGAAAACTGGTATTATCCATACGTTCAAAAGGTTTTTGAAAAAGGGCTTATAAAAGGGTATTTTGAGAATGGAAAATGGCTTTTGAAACCTGAAAATAATGCCACCAGAATAGAAAGCGTTATTTTTGTTCTTAAGCATCTTGGAATAAACGAAAAAGATTTTTCGGAATTTGAAGTTTCCTTCGAGGATTTTTCGGAAAATCAGAAATGGGCAGAGAATTATATAAAAGCCGCCTATAAACTTGGCATAATGAAAGGCGAAATGAGAGATGATAAGCTTTATCTAAACGGGGATAAAGGAATTACGCGAGGCGAGTTTTTTGCCATGATGGCAAGGGCGCTTATGATTTCTGATAATGACGAAAGCTATGACGAAAGCTATAAAGAAATAGATTTTTCAAAGTTTTCCGATAAGGAGGAAATGAAAAAACTGCCCTGGTTTGAAAGTGAATTTAAGTATCTTATTTATAATAATATAGTGGAAGGCAGCGATGGCAGATTCGAACCCAATAATAATATTAAACGGTGCGAAATAATCAAAATGCTTGCAGTTTCATAGTATAAAAAACCCGAGAATTTATTCTTGACTGAGAATTTATTCTCGGGATTTTTTATGTTCAAAAAAGCGCATTTTTGTTAAAATTCAACAAAAATGTGGTGGGACAAAGTGGTGAAAAGACCTCTGAAAACTATATATAGTTACCTTTTTCAAAAAACACACTATATACAGGAACAAAACGCAAAAACTAAAGAAATTATTGGTTATATTGCACAAAAAAACACTTAATAAATTAACAAAAATCATAGGAAAGTTAGAAATTTCCTATGATTTTTTTTAAAAAACACTTGCATTTATTGTGTTAAAGTGGTATATTATATATGAAAAGTGGGACAAAGTGGGTTAAGATGGTCGAAAAACCCACGAAAATTTAATTTGATAACCAGAATCCTTAAAAAATATTCGTGAAAGGAGTGCGCAGATATGTTGCTAGGTGAATATTATCATAGTCTTGATACCAAAGGCAGACTTAATCTGCCCTCCAAGTTTCGCGGAGATTTTGGCGAAACGGTAATTATCACTAAAAGTTCCGGCGAGAAAAAATGTCTTTGGGTATTTTCTCTTTCTGAATGGGAAGCTTTCACTGATAAAATCAAGCAGTTAAAGATTTCCTATTCATCTGATATTGTCAGATATTTTTTAACAGGGGCAAACGAGGCCACTATTGATAAACAAGGCAGAATAATGATTCCTCAGAATCTTCGTGATTTTGCAGGTCTTGATAAAGAGGTTGTTGTTGCCGGAGTTTTAACCAAAGCAGAAATCTGGAATAAAGAAAAATACGTTGCTGCTACTTCAGAATTAACAGGCGAAAAGATTGAAGAAGCAATGAGGCAACTTGAATTATAACGAGTTATGGAATTTAAACATTATTCGGTAATGCTTTCTGAGTGCATAGAAGGACTTAATATAAAAAGCGACGGAATTTACGTTGACGGAACTTTGGGTGGCGGTGGCCATTCTATTGAGATTGCAAAACGTCTTGATAAAGGCAAACTCATTTGCGTTGACCAGGATATAGATGCCATAAACGCATCAAAAGAACGACTTAAAGATTATCTTGATAGAATTATTTTTGTTAAAAGTAATTTTTCCGAGATTAAAAATATACTCAACGATTTAAAAATCGAAAAAATCGATGGAATGCTGATGGATTTGGGAGTATCGTCTTATCAGCTTGACTGCGCAGAGAGGGGTTTTTCCTATAATGCTGATGCACCTCTTGATATGAGGATGGATAAGGATAGCGAAAAAACTGCTCATTACGTTATTAATAACTACGAAAAAGATGCTCTCACAAGAATCATAAGAAATTACGGCGAAGAAAATTTTGCCTCAAAAATAAGCGAATATATCGTTAACGCCCGCAAAACAAAAGAGATCGAAACAACGGGGGAACTTGTTGAAATTATTAAAAACGCCATTCCCGCAAAAGCGAGAAGAAACGGACCTCATCCTGCGAAAAGAACCTTTCAGGCCATTAGAATTGAGGTTAATAACGAACTTGGCGTTATTGATAAGACTATATTTGACGTTGAACCCTATTTAAGAGAGGGTGGCCGAATCGTTATAATAAGTTTCCATTCACTTGAGGACAGAATAGTAAAAAACTCTTATAAAGAGTTGGCAAGCGGATGCCAGTGTCCGAGAGATTTTCCCGTTTGCGTATGCGGGAAAAAGCCAAAGGTTGAAATTATAACGAGAAAACCAATTCTTCCCTCGGAAAAAGAGCTTGACGAAAATCCAAGGTCAAGAAGTGCAAAAGTGAGAATATGCGAGAAGCTGTAGGAAAATAAATGAATTTAAAGGGGAATTTTTAAAAATGAAAACTCAGAAGAAAAAACAAAATTCATTTACAACATTTGACGTATTGCTATGTATTTTAGCAGTAATAATGATGTTGGGTCTTGTTATATCCAGCGTGCAGCTTAGCGACGTTTCAAAAGAGATACGAATCTGCAAAAATCAGATTGAGGAACTTCAGAGTGACGAAAAGAAGCTTGAGGTTGAAATGGAAAAGAAACTCAATCTTCGTAATATAGAAGAAATTGCAAAAAATGAGCTTGGACTTTCTAAAATTGAAAAAAGCCAGATACATTATTTGTCCATCGTATCTGACGATAAAATCCAACTTTCCAATAACGATAATAGCGAATCTACCGTTGGAAATGCTCTTTCATCTTTGGTGAGAAGCTTCAACATTTTGTTGGAATATTTATCATAAAAAATTCTATAATGTAGATAGAAAAAGTTTTTTGAAATAAGATTACTTTTTGAGATGTACAAGAGTGAGAAGTGGGGACATTTCTGACTCTTGTTTTGCAATTAAGGAGAAAATGACATTTTTCGCTATTATTAGAAAAATATAGAAGGAGAAGACTATGGCTAAGGGACCAACTAAAAAAATGCTTAAAAGAATGTTTGTAATACTATGTGTTTTTATGGCTTGCTTTCTTCCTGTTTCGGCGAATCTCGTCAGAATACAGTTGGTTCAGCATGATTTTTATCAGAAAAAAGCCATAAGTCAGCAAACAAGAGATAAAATCGTTTCTCCAAAAAGAGGAACTATCTATGATAGAAATAAAAAACCTCTTGCTGTTTCTGCTACTGTTCAGACCGTTTATATCCAACCTAACGCAGTAAAAGACGAGCAAAAGGAACTTCTTATAAAGGAATTCACAAAGGTTATTGACGTTGAAGAAAGCTTTATGGAAGAGCGTATTGCAAAAAATAACTATTATCAGATCGTAAAAAGGCAAATCGAAGCCGATATGGAGGCCGAGGTTCGTGCTTTTATAAAAGAGCATAAACTTTATAATTGCGTTGCCTTGACCGAGGATACAAAAAGATACTATCCTTACGGAAATTTTGCTTCTCACGTTCTTGGATTTACCAATATTGACGGGGACGGAATAACCGGCCTTGAAAAGCAGTATAATGAATATCTTACCGGAACACCGGGCAGAATTATCTCTGCAAAGGATGCAAAAGGTAATGAAATGAATTTTAAATACGAAAAATACGAAGAAGCTCAGGACGGAAATAGTCTCGTTCTGACTATTGACGAGGCAATTCAGTATTTTACGGAAAAGCATCTTGATAACGCAGTTATCGAAAGCAAGGTTGAAAATAGAGGTTGCGCCATCGTTATGGACGTTGAAACGGGAGATATTCTCGCAATGGCAACAAAGCCGGATTTTGACCTTAATACTCCTTATGAAATAAAAGATCCGTTACTACTTGCTCAGCTTGAAGAAGCGTCAGAGGACGAATATAAGAGTCTTCAGAGTGCTTTGAGAAATGATATGTGGAGAAATAAGGCGGTTGTTGATACTTATGAGCCGGGATCTCCTTTCAAAACTTTTACCTGCGCAATGGCGCTTGATGAAGGCGTTGCAACGCTTAATAACTCATTCTACTGCAACGGATATCGCCAGGTTGCAGATAGAGTAATCCATTGCTGGAAAACCGAAGGTCACGGTGGCGAGGATTTTGCCCATGGACTTATGAATTCCTGCAACCCCGTTATGATGGACCTTTCTCAGAGAATCGGTGCTGAAAGTTTTATGAAATACGTTGAGGCATTTGGTTTTCTTGATAAAACGGGAATAGATTTGCCCGGTGAAGCAAATAGTATTTTCCACTCTCTGAAAACTATGGGCCCCGTTCAGCTTGCGGTTTCTTCCTTTGGACAGACCATAAAGGTTACTCCTATTCAGTTAATCACTGCTTATACCTCAGTTGCAAACGACGGTAAACTCGTTCAACCTAAAATTGTTAAAGAAATTATTGATTCTGACGGAAATACCGTTAAATCATTTGATACAAAGGTTATAAGACAGACAATATCAAAGGATACTGCCAACTCCCTATGCTCAATTCTTGAGAGAGTTGTTACCGAGGGAACAGGTAAAAATGCCTATATCAAAGGTTATAGAATAGGCGGAAAAACGGGAACCTCAGAAAAAATCGACGATAAAAACGAAGAGGGCGAAATCGATAAACGTATCGCATCATTTATAGGTCTTGCTCCTGCAGATGACCCTAAAATCGCAGTTTTGGTTCTTCTTGACGAGCCAAACGTTGAAAATAAAAACGGTTCAGTAGTTGCGGCTCCCGTAGTTGCTCAGATAATGAACGACGTTCTTCCTTACCTTGGAATTGAGCAGCAGTTCTCCGAGGAGGAGCAAAAAACCATGGACGTTGTTGTTCCGAATCTTGTTGGCTATACTTTGACCAAAGCGCAGACAGAACTTAGAAAAGCAGGTATATCTGCAAAGGTTGAGGGTGGCGAATCAGGCAAGGTAACCGCTCAGATTCCAAAAGGCGGAACAAAAATGCCAAAGGATGCTACTATGGTCCTTTATACAAATGATGCAAAACCCGAAGATAGCGTAGTTGTTCCTGATTTGACGGGAATGAGTTATTCTCAGGCAAAACGAGAACTTTCGAGAAAGGGCTTATATATAAAATTTGACGGAGTTTTTGACGAAACTCTTGAATCGGTTCTTATTTCTCAGAATCCTGCAAAAGGAACGGTAGTTGATGCGGGAACAATTGTAACGGTTAATTTCAGATATAATACAAACGATGGCTAAGAGGTGATTCCGTATGAAAATTAAAGAACTTTTAAAGAATATCAATATACTAAACAATATAGAAGAAATTATGGAGCAGGACGTAGAGGATATAGTTTTTGATTCCCGAAAGGTATCAGATAACTGCGTTTTCGTATGCGTAAAAGGCGAAAAATCCGACGGGCATCTTTTTGCAAAAATGGCAGAAGAAAAAGGTGCGAAATTTATCCTTTCCGAAAAAGAAACGGATAGTAGTCTTCCTCATATTCTCGTCGAGAATTCAAGGCGCGCTTTATCAATAATGTGCGCGAATTTTAACGGCAATCCTCAGGAAAAACTTAAATTCATAGGAATTACGGGAACAAACGGCAAAACCACCATAACATATATAATCAAATCCATGCTTGAAAATCTTGGCAAAAAGGTGGGCCTTATCGGCACGATTCAGAATATGATCGGCGATGAAATTTTGCCATCAGGGTATTCAACTCCCGAACCTTACGAGCTTTTCGGCCTTTTGAAGAAAATGGTTGAAGAAAAGGTTGACTTCGTTGTTATGGAGGTTACCTCCCATGCTCTTTGTCAGGATAGGGTCTATAATATTCCTTATGAGGTAGGGGTATTTACTAATCTTACTCAGGACCATCTTGATTTCCATAAAACTATGGAAAATTACCTTGAAGCAAAAACGAGACTTTTCAAAGTCTGCAAAAAAGGCGTTATAAATATTGATGACGAAGCATCAGAATATATAATTCAAAATGCTACCTGCGAAATAAATACCTATTCCGCAAAATACGATAGAGGTCAACTCGTTGCAAAAAATATTGAATATTATCCCGATAAGGTTAAATTCGTTGCAGTTATGCAGGGCCAAATCGGCAGAGCAAGGTTTGAAACTCCCGGAGAATTCTCCGTTTCAAACGCACTTGCATCTATCGGAGCGCTTATAAGTCTTGGATTTTCTCTTGAGGAAGCTTTGGAAGGACTTAACACTGCAAAAGGAGTAAAAGGAAGGGCAGAGGTTGTTCCTACCGGTAAAAATTTTACCGTAATAATTGACTATGCTCATACTCCCGATGGCCTTGAAAAAATTATAACAAGCGTTTCAAACGTTTCCGAGGGCAGAATAGTTACTCTATTTGGATGCGGAGGCGACAGAGATGCAACTAAACGCCCGATTATGGGTGAAATTGCAGAAAAATATTCTGATTTCGTTATTGTTACGTCGGATAATCCGAGAACAGAAGACCCCGAAAAAATCGTTTCGGATATTCTCAAAGGTATAAAAGGCAAAAATAACGTCAAAGTTATTGTTGATAGAAAAGAAGCTATAAGATACGCTCTTGAAAATGCAAGAGAAAAGGATATTATAATCCTGGCAGGAAAAGGCCACGAAACCTATCAGATAACAAACGAAGGAAAAATTCACTTCGACGAAAGAGAAATCATAAAAGAAATTCTGGAATAAAAATATCGGGGGATGTTTTATAATGGAAATTGGAAAATATATAGTTGCTTTACTTATTTCGTTCGTTGCAACAGTTTGCATAGGACCTATTCTTATCAAATTTCTGACTAAACTTAAATTCGGTCAGGAAATTCTTGATATCGGTCCTTCCTGGCATAAGAAAAAAGCAGGAACACCCACTATGGGTGGATTTATGTTCATTATCGGAACGTTTTTCGGCTGCATTTCTATGGGAATAACGGGAATTATCTCGGGAGATTATGAAGCACTTCTTCCTCTTATATTTTCTATTTGTTTTGGGTTTGTTGGTTTTTTTGATGACTACGTTAAAGTGGTTAAAAAGAGAAACCTTGGTCTTACGGCGAAACAAAAAATAATACTTCAACTTCTTGTGGCGGTTATTTTTGTTGTAACCTTAAAAAACTTCGGATTTGTTAATACCTATATTTCCATTCCTTTTTTGGGAACTGCGGATTTTTCCTGGTTATATTATCCCTTTGCAGTATTCGTTATTCTCGGAACGGTAAACTCCGTTAATCTCACAGACGGTCTTGACGGCCTTGTCAGTATGGTGACTTTGCCGCCTATGATTTTTCTTACCCTTGCATCTTTTATGGTGGGAAAAAGTGAATCTGCTATTTTTACTCTCGCTTTGATTGGCGGACTTATAGGATTTTTGATTTTCAATTTCCATCCTGCAAAGGTATTTATGGGGGATACGGGCTCACTATTTTTAGGTGGAGCAGTTGTTACTACTGCTTTTGTTCTTGATATTCCTTTCTTTATTATTCTTTTTGGAGTGATTTTTTTCTGCGAGGCCTTAAGCGATATAATCCAGATAGGATATTTTAAAATCACAAAAGGAAAAAGAATTTTCAAAATGGCTCCTATTCATCATCATTTTGAAAAATGCGGATGGAGCGAAAATAAAATCGTTTTTGTTTTCAGTTCTGTTTCGGCGATTTTCTCCGTTATTTCTTATATAGCGCTTAAATTATACTTAAATTAAAAATTCGGGAGTGACCAGAGTTGGCACAAGAAAATATGGCGGTAAAAAGAAAAACCGTTGTTAAACATAAAAACAAAAATAATTCATTAGATAAACCAAACAGAAACGGTATAGATATACCGTTTTTAGTGCTGACCTTAATTATTCTTGTAATTGGTCTTATAATGATGTTTTCGGCAGGTCACGTTCAGGCCCAGTCAAAATATAACGATAGCTATTATTTTATAAAAAGGCAGGGTATCTTTGCTTTGCTTGGTATTATTGCTATGTTTATTGCATCGAGATTTCCTATGAGCTTTTATAGAAAAATGGCGTTTCCTCTTCTTGTTGTATCTGTTATTATGCTTATTCTCGTTATTATTCCGGGAATTGGAATAAAGGCAAATGGTTCAAGAAGATGGCTTGGCATAAGAAATGTAATCACCTTTCAGCCCTCTGATATTGCAAAATTTGCAATAATTCTGGTTTTTGCAAATATTATAGCCGCAAATTATAACAAAATGAAAACCTTTAAATATGGAATGCTGCCTTTTGGGCTTGTTATTATAGTATGCTGCGGACTTATTCTTTGTCAGACTCATTTCTCTGCAACTCTTCTTATCTGCTTTGTTGGGCTTATTATGATGATTGTTGGGGGAACGAATCTTAAAATTCTTAGCTTAATTGGAACCATTGCTGCGGCGGGCCTTGTTGTAATGATGCTTTTCAGAGGTTATTCAAGTGATAGAATAACAACCTGGCTCGACCCGTTTGCAGACCCCTCTGATGATGGTTATCAGATAATAAACTCTCTTTATGCAATTGGCTCGGGAGGACTTACGGGACTTGGCCTTGGTCAGTCAAGACAGAAATATCTATACCTTGGCGAAGCTCAGAACGACTTTGTTTTCTCCATCGTTTGTGAGGAACTTGGTTTTATAGGGGCTATGCTTATACTTTGTTTATTTATTCTTCTTATATGGAGAGGATTTATTATTGCTTTTAGAGCACCTGATAAATTCTCTTGCATGGTGGTTATTGGTATTATATCTTTTATTGCAGTTCAGACAATACTTAACGTTGCCGTTGTAACAAGTACCATCCCCGTAACAGGAATTTCTCTTCCTTTCTTCAGTTACGGCGGAACGGCTCTCACCATGCTTTTATTTGAAATAGGAGTTGTTCTTTCTGTTTCCCGATATTCGTATATGGAAGGTTAAGGTGAATTGTGTTGAAGGTTCTTTTGGCAGGTGGCGGCAGTGCAGGGCATATTAACCCCGCATTATCAATTGCAAAGGTTATAAAAGAAAAAATAAAAGACGCTGATATCAGATTCGTTGGAACGGAGTATGGACTTGAGGATAAACTGGTTCCAAAGGAAGGATTTCAGTTATATCATATTGACGTTCGGGGTTTCAAGCGCCAGCTAACCTTGGAGAATTTTAAAATTCTTTTCAAAGCCGCAGGTGCAATTTCCCAATCTAAAAAAATAATAAAGGAATTTAAACCCGACGTTGTAATCGGAACGGGAGGATACGTTAGCGGTCCTGTTTTATACGCAGCGGCAAAATCTAAAATTCCCACTTTAATTCACGAACAAAACGCTTTTCCGGGACTTACCTCAAAGATTTTATCCCGTTTCGTTGATAAAATTATGATAAGTTTTGAAGAAAGCCGAGACTATTTCAAAATAAAGGATAAAGAAAAATTTATCTTTACGGGAAATCCCGTTCGCCCCGATTTTATCGGCGTTAATAAGGAAATAGCAAAAGAAAAACTTTCTTTGTCAGATAAAAAAGCGGTTTTATCCTTTGGTGGCTCTCAGGGCGCAAGATGTATAAATAACGTTATGTCTGATATTTTTATAGATTATAAAGATGAAAAAGATATAACCTTTATTCACGGATACGGAAAATTCGGCGCATCAACAATACCCGAAAAATTAAAAAATGCAGGCATTAACGAAAAAGATAACGAGAATATAAGAGTTTCGGAATATATCTATAATATGGAAGAAGTTATGGCGGCAGCGGACCTTATAATATGCCGTTCCGGCGCTATAACTATGACGGAACTTGGTATGCTTTCTAAAGCGGCTATTCTTATTCCGTCGCCCGTCGTTGCAAATGACCATCAGACTTATAACGCCCGTGCTTTTGAGAAAAAAGGCGGAGCCGTTGTTATTCTTGAAAAAGAGGTTACGGCGATTTCTCTTTATAAAACGATAAAGGACCTTATAAATGATGAAGAAGGTCTTTTAAAGATGGGAGAAAACGCAAAAAAATGCATAAACGTTAATGCAAATAATGATATTTATGACGTTATTATGAAAACAATGAAAAAATAATCACAACATTTCCTTGCAGGCATAGTATAAAGTAGAATGATAAAAAAGCTTTTGCGAGGAGTGCTTATAAATGTCGAGATTACATATTGTAGGCGGAAATAAAATTTCCGGCGAAGTTAAAATCCAGGGGGCGAAAAATAGCGTTCTGCCAATTCTTGCGGCAACGCTTCTGATAAAAGGCAAATGCGTTCTTCGAAACTGCCCCAAACTTTCCGACGTTGAAAGTGCAGTTGAGATACTGAGATATATGGGTTGCACCGTTACCTTTGAAGATGACGTGATTATAGTTGACTCCCAAGGGGCAAAAAACTATGATATTCCCGATATCCTGATGCGAAAAATGAGAAGCTCTATTATGTTTCTCGGTCCCGTTATGGGAAGGTTTCAAAAGGCAAGATTATGCTTTCCCGGTGGGTGCGAGCTTGGACCTCGCCCCATTGATATACATATTAACGCCTTTCGCGAAATGGGTATAAAAGTTATAGAAAGGCACGGCTGCATAAACTGCAATACCACAGAAAAAACCTCATCAAGAGAGATTACTCTTCCCTTTCCAAGCGTTGGTGCAACGGAAAATATAATGATGTTTGCCTGCACTCTCAAAGGGAAAACAGTTATAGAAAATGCGGCAAAAGAACCTGAAATAGAGGATTTGCAGAATTTTCTCAATAAAATGGGGGCAAAAATCCACGGCGCAGGAAGCGGTCATATCGTTATCTACGGAGGAAGAGAGCTTTTTGGAGCAGAGTATAAAATAATGCCTGACAGAATAGTCGCTTCAACTTATATGAGCGCGGCGGCTATAACAGGCGGGGAATTATATCTTAAAGACGTTGTTCCCTCTCATTTATCCGCAGTTTTATCAATTTTTGAAAAAGCGGGCTGCCATATAAAAAAAGGCAGAGATTATATTTATTTTAAAGCACCCGAAAAACTCAAAAACGTAAAAACTATTATGACGATGCCATATCCCGGTTTTCCAACTGATTCAAATCCTGTTATCGCTGCAAGTCTTATAAAGGCAAAGGGAACGTCGGTTATTATAGAAACCATATTTCAAAATAGATTCAAATATACTTCCGAGTTATCACGGCTTGGAGCGAATATAAAAATCGATTCCAGAGTATGCGTTATTGAGGGAGTTGAAAAACTCTACGGAGCAAAGGTTGAGGCCACTGACCTTAGGGGAGGGGCGGCTCTTGTTGTTGCTGCTTTGGGAGCAGAAGGAGAGACCTATATTGATAATGTTTTTTATATTGACAGAGGTTATGAAAATATTGAAAAAGTCCTTAAAAGTCTTGGAGGACAGATAGAAAGAATTTAGAAAAATTTCGGAGGCCCTTTATGAGCAGAAAAATGAAGGAAATAACAACTTCTGACCCTTATAAAAGGGAGAAATTGAAAAGAGAATTTTATCTTAAAAAGCGCAAAAAAAGAAGCAGAGTAATAAAATTTGTTACTCTGCTTATGAGCGTTATAATTTTTGTTATAACTATTATTTCAATCGCATCTTTCTGCAATATTGAAACAATAAATTTCTCGGGAAGCAATATCTACTCAAGAGAAGAGGTTTTATCTGCTGCGGATATTAATATCGGCGACAATATGTATAAAATGAATAAATTCAAGGTTATAGAAAAAGTTCAGGAGGAGCTTCCTTATATAAAAGAACTTAAAATCAGAAGACGACTTTTCACCCGTCTTGATATTACGGTAAAAGAGGCAGTTCCATCCTATATTATAAGATTTGGTAACGCTTATCATATCTGCGATGCGGATTTTAAGGTTCTTGAAAAAATGAATAGTGAAACAACTGCTGAATACCATATTCCTTATATTTATGGGCTTAATATAAAGGATGCTCAGATAGGCAAAGTAGCTGAATTTGAAAATAACACAAAATTAATGATACTTGAAAAACTATGGAGTTTTTATACTATGGATATTTCGGGGAAAACGATTGATACCTCGAAGTTATCATATATAAATCTTGAAAGTTCCAACTACTATGCTTTTCTATACGATGACTATGCGCTGATTAAGCTTGCAGATCTGGACGAGCTTGAAATAAAAAGAAAATTTCTTGATACCATTCTTGAAGAAAATCCGAAAGATACTCCTTGTATGATATTTTTGGGAGACAGAAAAAACTATATAGAATGTGATGAAGAGGATATTTTATATACTCCTACCTGGGAAGAAAACGAAGAAATTACCTCAGAAACAACCTTTGAAACAACAATAGAATCAACAGAAGAATAAATCTTTATGAAACTTCCTGAAATAATTTCAAAAAACTATTGAAAAATTGTTAAATATAATATAAAATTATTATATGTAAGTATAAAATCAGGAGGAAGTCCCATGTACGAGATAGTTGATAACAATGAAAATCATGTTAAAATAAAAGTCGTTGGTGTTGGCGGTGGCGGAAATAACGCCGTTGAAAGAATGATAAAAGCAATGGTTAAAGGGGTAGAATTTATTTCTATCAATACCGATAAGCAGGTTTTATCAATCTCCAATGCTGATACTAAAATTCAGATAGGCGAGAAATTGACGAAAGGTCAGGGCGCAGGCGCAGACCCCGAAAAAGGCAAAAAAGCCGCAGAAGAAACTATCGAAGAGGTTATTGATAATATCCGCGATAGCGATATGGTATTTATCACTGCAGGTATGGGTGGCGGAACAGGAACAGGTGCGGCTCCCATTATTGCAAAAGCTGCAAAAGACCTTGGCATATTGACTATCGGTATCGTAACAAAACCTTTTGCTTTTGAGGGCAGAAGAAGAATGCTTCAGGCCGAAGCCGGAATCGAAGAGCTTCGTCAGGCAGTTGACTCCCTTGTTATAATTCCAAACGATAGACTTAAATACGTTACTGAAGAGAGAATCACCCTTAAAAACGCTTTTAATATTGCAGACGACGTGCTTCGTCAGGGCGTTCAGGGTATATCAGACCTTATAAACGTTCCCGGCGAAATCAACCTTGACTTTGCCGATATCAGTTCAGTTATGAAGGATGCAGGCAACGCTCATATGGGTATTGGACGCGCATCAGGTAAGGATAAAGCTGAGCTTGCTGCTAAAATGGCAGTTTCCAGCCCTCTTCTTGAAACAAGCATCAACGGATGCAGAGGTATTGTTATCAATATTTCTTCCGGCAGTGACGTTAACCTTGACGAAATCGATACTGCTGCAGCAATCGTAACAGACTACGCTCATCCCGATGCAAATATCATTTTCGGAACGTCTCTTGATGATTCTCTTGATGATGAAATGCTTGTTACCGTTATTGCAACAGGTTTCAACGAGGATAATAAAGCTCCTGAAAAAGTTACTGCAGAACCTGCAAAAGAAGCAGAAGCAGAGGAAGAGGATTTTGATGATGATTTTGGTCCTCTTATGAAAATATTCAATAGCAGAAATAACTAAAAATAAAAAGGCATGAAAAATTTTCGTGCCTTTTTTAAGAATCTAAATACTTTAGGAGAAAAGCTATGAGCAAAAAAGCAATTGCTATTATTATATCAGTATTTGCAGCTGCCGCGATTTTTATCTCGGTGTTTGTTGTTGTGCTGATTAATATGTTGCCAAAGGATACTTCGGGAGATGATTTTATTTTTAATCCCTCGTCAGAGGTTTTGGCTCCTTCTATGGAGGATAAAAACCCTCTTGATACTAATACTTCCGATGACAATGAGCAGGAAATTACCCAGGAGAACGATCTGCAGAATAATAATGAGATAGTTCTTCCACCGTCTGTTGACCCATCTGCGCCAACTACTATTTTGGGTGGATCAAATTCCGAGTCCGAGGGTGGAACGGTTTTTAACGATGATCCTGATGCAATTCCCGTTTTGCCAAGATACAAAAATCTTCATTACGGAAAATTCGGCGACCCCGTTCCTTATACCGACGTAACCGTTACCGACCCTGATATTGCTACTGAATTTATGTATTATCATAGAGTTCAGAACTATATGTATGAAAAATATAATAATAAGTTCAAAATTTATACGGGATTTTATTCAGGCGACGAGTCAGGTGACCAGTGGACTTGTCAGTTCTATTATAAGGATAACCCAAAAATCCGCGTTATCGCTATGATGGCAAAATATGCAGACGGAACTTTCTATTGCTATGATGACGTTGATTTCTCGTTCGCTCAGTTTGACGTGAGAGAGGTTTATATTCCCTTTATTGAGGAGAAATATGGGGATAAAATCGGCTATGTTGCTATTGACCTTGATGATGCAATCGGAACAGGCGGATATAGTGATCCCGAGGAGAAATGGGACGGTAAATTTAAAACTTATAGAATGCTAAAAGAAAAATTCGATAACGAAGGAAAGCAACTTGTCACTACTGTTAGAGTTAATTTTAACTCAACCTTTGAAAACATGGGTAACAAGACTGAGGTATTAGCCGACCTATATGATATAATTAAACTTGGTAGAAAAAACAAATTCCCCGCAGTTAATTATGAGTTCGAATATGAAGTTGGCGATATTGGCAAAACCGTTATTGAGATTGATTCCTTTGATGTGGATGAAGTTCGTTCTTCTAAGGATTTGGAACAGTATATTTTTATTGAATAATAAATAAATTCCCTGTAATATTAAATTATTGCAGGGAATTTATAAGTTAAGGTGATGTATTATGAATAAAAAACAAGGACCAAAAATCACTCTTTTTATAAATAGTCTTATTGAAAAATATACCGAGAATAAAGATTTTTTTATAGGTGGAAGTTTAAATTGCCTTTCGGGAAGAAAAGAGTATAAAGGAACTCTTATTTCACAAAACGATGAAATAGTTCTTAATTTCATGAATATTTCAAAAAAAGGAAAAGGCATCTCTGATTATATAGGGGAGATGGCCCCTTTATACGATGAAATTATTTTTACATATGAGGAAAGGCAGGGTATAACTATTATAACTGCTTCGGAAAAAGGGGTTTTTGTTAAAAAAGAGCTTTCTAAAAATGATTTTTCCGAAAGTTCCGATAATCCGCTTTTAAAGGACCACGAATATATTCTGAAGCTTCCTCAGGCGGAAAAACTTCTTAAAGTTATCGGCATACTAACGGAAGATGGAAAACTAAAAAACTCCAAAATTCATAAATATAACCAGGTTGATAGATTTTTGATGCTTGCTAAAGATTATATAGAAGAAACAGACGGCGTTATAAATATTATTGACTGCGCCTGCGGCAAGAGTTATCTCAGTTTTGTTCTTAATTATTATATATGTGAAGTCTTGAAACGAAAATGCAAGGTTACGGGCATTGATATTTCCGAAAACGTTATAAAAGAGAGCAAAAGAATGGCGGAGGAACTTGGCTATAAGAATATGACCTTTATAAAAGGGGATCTGAGAACCTATCGCCCGGAAGAGAAAATTCATCTTTGCGTTTCTCTCCACGCCTGCGATATTGCAACTGATATGGCACTTGGAGTTGCGCTTCGGACTAAGGCAGATGCTTTTATATGCGTTCCTTGCTGCCATAAGGAACTTATTGATAAATATAGATTTGATGATTTTTCAGGAATAAGAAACCATAATCTTCTCAACGTTAGGTTTAATGATATTATGACCGACTCTTTGAGGGTTTTGAAGGCGGAAAGCATGGGATATGATATTTCCTGCGTTGAATTTGTTTCTCCTTTAGAAACGCCAAAAAACCTTATGATACGAGGAAAATACACAGGAAAAATCAATAAAAAATCAGAAGAAGAGTATTATAATCTTCTTAAAAAGATAGAAGCAACGCCTTCTATTGAGATTTTTTCAAAAACCTATATTTAAAAACGGAAAATATAATGCTATAATGAAAAAAACGGCAAAGGTAAAAGGAAAATGGAAATAACCAGTAAAAATAATATCAAAGTTACAGAGGCCATAAAACTTAATAAAAAAAGTTATAGAGATGAAACAGGACTTTTTATCTGCGATAGTTGGAAAATGATATATGAATTTATAGAAAACAACTTTTTTGAAGTTGAAGAAATTTTTATTCATAAGGATTTTATAGATAAATATCAGGAAATTATAAATATTCTTGAAAAGAGAAACAAAGAAATTTTATTCATAAACGATCAGATTATGAAAAAACTTTCCGATAATAAATCTATTACGGGAATATGCTGCGTTTTTAGAAAAAAAGAGAATAAAGGAAATTTTGAAAAGGATTTTATAATCGCTCTTGATAGAGTTCAGGACCCAACAAACGTTGGTGCCGTTTTAAGATCTGCGGCGGCATTTGATATTCCCGTTATTATTTCTGAGGACTCGGCGGATATTTATTCCCCGAAAACCGTAAAAGCAAGTATGGGCGGAGTCTCCTTTGATAAGATATTTTTATGCGAAAATATAATTTCCACTCTTGAAGATTATAAAAATCGAGGATATAATATAGTTTCCACTGCTCTTCTGGAAGATAGCATAAGCATAAAAGACTATGATATAAATAAAAAGTCCGTTATAATCATTGGAAATGAAGGATCGGGTGTCAGAGATGAGATTTTATCTATTTCTGATGAAAAAATCATTATTCCCATGAGTGGAAATATTCAGTCTCTTAACGCTTCCGTTGCCGCGGGAATTATAATGTGGGAAAAGGGGAGAATCTAAAAAATGGATATTCGTAAATACGTTTATCATATATGGCTATGCGAGAAGCTCTCCTATAATCAGAAGAAAATTCATCTTATTTTGGATGAGTTTTATGACGTCAGAGCTATCTACGATTTAAAAAGGGATGCCCTTGAAGAAATAGATTATCTTAGTAAGGAAGACGTAATAAATCTTTCTGATAAGAGTCTTGAAAAAGAGTATGATATAATTGCAAAATGCGAAATGCAAGGGATTAAAATTCTCGCTTATGATGATGAGGGGTATCCTTCAAAATTGCTTAGCATCTCAGATTATCCCATTATATTATATTGCAAAGGAGAGTTATTCGACTTTGATAACGAGTTATGCATAACTATCGTTGGAACGAGAAAATCCACGCCTTACGGTGAGGAAACCGCTTGTACTTTTTCTTATAGAATGGCAAAGGCGGGGGCGGTTATCATAACGGGAATTGCTGAGGGAATAGACGTTAAAGCTCTTGAAGGCGCCGCAAAGGCAAAAGGAAAATATATTAGCGTTCTTGCAAACGGACTTGATATTTATTATCCGGCTGATCATAGAAAAATTCAGGACTATATCGGAAAGCACGGACTTCTCATTAGTGAATATCCTCCGGGAACAAAAGCGCTTCCTGCTTCTTTTCCTATCCGAAACAGAATTTTATCCGGCCTTTCTGATGGAACTCTTATTGTAGAAAGCCCAAAATCAGGTGGAGCCATGATAACGGTATCTCGCGCTCTTGAGGAAGGACGAGACGTTTTTGCCGTTCCGGGAAATATTGATAGCGAAAAAAGTGCGGGTTGCAATATGATTATCAAAAACGGAGCAAAACTCGTTACGAGCGCTATGGATATTCTGGAAGAATATACTTATATGTATGGAGATAAGCTTGATATTGAATATGACGAAACGGAAACTATAGTTCCAACCTCACGAAAAGAGGAAGATAATTATATAGTCGAAGTAGTTGATTACAGTAAGAAAACCTCTTCTGAAGAGGAAGAAAGAAAACAAAAATTCATAAATAGTTTGACAGACGTGCAGAAAATGATATATGATGTAATAACGGATAAACCCATTCATATTGATGAGATTATAAATATAACGGGAGAAAACGTTGCAAGAGTAAGTTCATCTCTTACTATTTTAGAAATCTACGGGCTTATAAAAATGATGCCCGGAAAATACTACGTGAGAAAATAATTATATAAGGTGGAGAAGCCCTTCATGGCAAAGAAAGAAACAGTATCGGCCTCAGCTAAAAAACTAATTATAGTTGAGTCACCGACAAAAGTAAAAACAATAAAAAAATATTTAGGTTCAGGTTATGAGGTAACTGCATCAAAAGGTCATATCAGAGACCTTCCCAAAAGTCAGCTTGGGGTAGATATTGAGAATAATTTTGAACCAAAGTATATACCAATCCGGGGAAAAGCAGAACTTATCAAAGAACTTAAAGCAAAAGTCAAAACCGCTGGCAAAGTATATCTTGCAACCGACCCTGACCGTGAAGGAGAGGCGATTTCCTGGCATCTTGCTCATATTCTCGGAATCAAAACCGATGAGGAAAATAGAGTAACCTTTAACGAGATAACAAAAGAAGCCGTTAAAAAAGGTCTTGAAAATCCAAGAAAAATTGATATGGACCTTGTTGATGCTTATCAGGCGAGAAGAATATTAGATAGAATCGTTGGATATAAACTTAGTCCATTCTTATGGAGAAAGGTAAAAAAAGGCCTTTCTGCAGGTAGAGTTCAGAGCGTAGCAACGAGACTCGTGGTTGAAAAAGAGGAGGAAATCGAGGCGTTTATTCCAAAGGAATACCACGTTATTTCCGCCCTTTTGAAAGATGATAAAAATAAGGAATTTGCTGCAAAATTCCACGGCAAATCAAAGAAAATTGAGATTTCTGATTCTAAGCAGGCCAACGATATATTAGAAAAGCTTAATAATGCGGAATATATCGTTTCTGATATTAAAGTAAGCAAAAAATCAAGAAAACCATCCCCACCTTTTACTACTTCCACCTTGCAGCAGGAGGCACTTCGCCGATTAAATATGTCTTCAAAAAGGACTATGAGCGTTGCTCAGGAACTTTATGAGGGCGTTAATATCAAAAACGATGGAATGGTAGGTCTTATTACTTATATGAGAACCGATTCCCTTCGTATTGCAGATTCTGAGAGAGAAAAAGCAAAGGATTTCATTATTGAAAAATACGGTAGCAAATTCTATCCAAAAACTCCAAGAATCTATAAAACAAAATCAGGTGCTCAGGATGCTCATGAGGCAATCCGTCCTACCGTTATAGGATATGAGCCATCAAAAATCAAAGAAGATTTATCAAAAGACCAGTATAGATTATATAAACTTATTTATGAGAGATTTCTTGCAAGTCAGATGGCAAGCATGGAATATGATTTGACAAACGTTGACATAAAAGCCAACGACTATATCTTCAAAGCATCGGGAAGCGTTATTACCTTCCCCGGATTTACGGCTTTATATGAGGATAAAAAAGATGACCCCGAAGAAGAAAATATAAAATTGCCAAAACTTGAAATAGGGCAGAAACTTGAACTTTTAAAACTTTCTTCTGAGCAGAAATTCACTCAACCACCTGCAAGATATACCGAAGGAACCCTTATCAAAGCCCTTGAAGAAAACGGAATTGGCCGACCTTCCACCTATGCTCCCACTATAACGACTATTACCCAGAGGGGCTACGTTGAAAAAGAGGGTAAGAACTTAGTTCCAACTCCTCTCGGCAAGGTAACAACGGAACTTATGAAGGATAATTTTTCTAATATTGTTGATATTTCTTTTACTGCCAATATGGAAAATAATCTTGATAAGGTTGAAAACGGTGACGAAAAATTCAAAGGGGTTATAAAGGATTTTTATACCCTTTTTGAAAATGAATTAACTGAGGCAGAAAAGAAACTTGAGGGAACTTTCGTTAAAATTCCTGATGAGGAAACCGATGAAATCTGCGAATTATGCGGAAATAAAATGGTAGTCAAAACAGGAAAATTCGGAAAATTCCTTGCTTGTAAAGGATATCCGGAATGCAAAAATACAAGGGCAATAGTAGTTCCAACTGAGGGGCTATGTCCGAAATGCGGCGGAAATCTCGTTCAGAGAAAGAGTAAAACGGGCAAAAAATATTTCTCCTGCCAGAACTACCCCAAATGCGACTTTATGTCCTGGGATGAACCTATAAAGGAGATTTGCCCTGTTTGTCAGAAAACATTATTTATAAAATCGGGCTGGCAGAAAAAAATAGTCTGCCATAGCGAAGGATGCAGTTACGAGAGGAGTATAAAAAAATGACGGTTTCGGTAATTGGTGCCGGACTTGCAGGATGCGAGTGCGCTTATCAGCTCGCTAAAAGGGGCATTAAGGTTAATCTTTATGAAATGAAGCCAAAAATGAAAACTCCTGCTCATTCAAGTAATAATTTTGCAGAACTTGTTTGCTCAAATTCTCTAAGGTCAAACGAACTAACAAACGGCGTAGGACTTCTGAAAGAAGAGATGAGGCAGCTTGACGGGCTTATCATAAAATGCGCAGATGCGACTAAGGTTCCCGCAGGGGGTGCTCTTGCCGTTGATAGAGAGGGCTTTTCAGAACTTGTTACAAAAGTTATAAAAGAAAACGAGAATATAAATATAATTGAAGAAGAGGTAACAGAAATCCCCGAGGGATACGTTATTATCGCATCGGGACCTTTAACCTCGGATAAACTTTCAAAATCTATTTCCAAAATTACGGGGGACGGGCTTTATTTCTTCGATGCAGCGGCTCCTATTGTAACGAAAGAGAGTATAGATTTTGATAAAGCGTTCTATAAAGCAAGATACGATAAAGGAACTGCCGATTATATTAACTGCCCTATGTCAAGGGAAGAATACGAGGTTTTTTATAACGAGCTTATAAATGGTCAGGAAGCAAAGCTTCATGATTTTGATAAAGAACTTAAGGTTTTTGAAGGTTGTATGCCCGTTGAGGTAATGGCAAAAAGAGGTCACGATACCCTTTTATTCGGGCCTTTGAAACCCGTGGGACTTGAAAATCCCAAAACGGGCAAAGAGGAATATGCCGTAGTTCAGCTTCGAAGAGATAATAAGGACGATACTTTATATAATATCGTTGGTTTCCAGACGCATTTAACTTTCCCTGAGCAAAAGAGAATTTTTTCTCTTATACCGGGACTTGAAAACGCTGAATTTGTCCGTTATGGAGTTATGCATAGAAATACCTATCTTAACTCTCCCGTTTTTCTTGATAAATTCTATCGGCTTAAAAAAGATGATAGAATTATGTTTGCAGGGCAAATGACGGGGGTAGAAGGATATATCGAATCTGCCGCTTCGGGATTTTGTTGCGGCGTGAATATGGCGAAAATCGTTAAAGGAGAAGAGCCAATAGATTTCACTAAAGAAACGGCGCTTGGCGCTCTTTCCCATTATATAAGTGATGAAAGCGTTAAAAAATTTCAGCCAATGAATATAAACTTCGGAATTATTGAGGGATTAGGATATAAAGTCAGAGATAAAAAGCAAAGATATCTCAAAATTTCCGAAAGAGCTCTTAATAAAATTGAGGAATTAAAGGAGAGGATATTATGAGAATTTCCGTAGATGCTTACGGAGGAGATAATGCGCCAATGTCTGTTATTAAAGGGTGCGCTGCTGCTGTTAGCGAATATGGCGTTGAAATTCTTCTCGCAGGAAAAAGTGAAGAACTTAAAAAACTCTTTGAAGAAAATAATATTTCTCAGAAAAATATAGAATTTGTAGAAGCATCAGAAATAATCGAAATGGATGATGACCCCGCGTCAGTTGTCAGAAAAAAGAAGGATAGTTCTATGGCAGTTGCTTTCCGACTTGTTTCTGAGGGAAAAGCAGATGCTTTTGTCAGTGCGGGAAGCACGGGCGCTATTTATATGGGTGCAACCTTTATCGTTAAAAGAATCAAAAACATAAAAAGAGCCGCACTTGCATCTCTTATTCCAACTGATAACGGTAAAAAACTTCTTATTGACTGCGGCGCAAATACGGATAATACCGTTGAGCAGCTTTGTCAGTTTGCGGTTATGGGAAGCGCTTATATGGAGAGAGTTATCGGCGTTCCAAATCCAAAGGTAGGTCTTCTCAATAACGGAACAGAAGAAACAAAAGGTGATGAACTACGAATTAAAACCAATGAGGTTTTGAAAACCCTTGATATAAATTATATTGGAAACGTTGAGGGAAGAGATGTTCCCTTTGGTAATGCAGACGTTTACGTTTCTGATGGATTTTCGGGGAACCTGGTTCTAAAAGCCATTGAAGGAACTGCTCTTAGTATGATGAAAAATATAAAGGGTATCTTAAAGCAGAATTTAGCGTCAAAATTATGCGCCCTTGTTCTTAAAAAAGGACTTTATTCTCTTAAGGAAAAAATGGATTACAGAGAGCACGGAGGAGCACCGCTTCTTGGAGTTTTGAAACCTGTTATCAAGGCTCACGGAAGCTGCGATGAGGTTGCTTTTAAAAATGCTATAAATCAGGCGATTATTTTCACGAGGGAAAACGTGGTGGAAATTATCGAAAAATTTGCAAACGAAGAAAAAAATCAGTAAAATCCTCTTGACAATAGAGCAAAAAATTTAT
>JAFZHO010000002.1 GCA_017554835.1 Clostridia bacterium | reverse complement strand
TTCTATATAGATTGGCATGTTACTGCGAATATTCTGATAATTCGACAAGTGTCCAAAACGAATATATAAACATACTTTCGAACTCTGCTTTAGTTAATAAAAATAATTTTATTAGCTATTCAAGAGCTGCAGCCGGTTGGGGATATGCTAACGGATTAATTGGAGATATGAATATCGTTCCAACGGATAATTGCAATCGAGGTTGTATGGCTCTATATCTGCATAAATTCTATATGACTTTTCAAAAAAAATACGCTCTCATTGTGACAAACTCTGTTAATATGCCATATATTATTTCTTGCGGCGAGGGCGTTGCAAATTTGTTAATAAGAAGTGGCATCACTAATTATGTAATAGAATCTGATATTGATAAAGCTCAGTTTACAACCTCTATGCAAAGCGTATTTAATAATTCAAAGCCCTTAGATATATGTTATTTATATGTTGCAAGTCACGGAGATGAGGGCTATGGATTAAGACTTTTTGACAACGGAATTAGAGAAGATATTTATTTAACCCCTAGCTATTTGCGTTCGCAAATTGATTTATATAAAGGAACCTTTGTTGTATTTGTTTCAGGATGTTATACTGGAACATATATAACAAACGGAACAACCAATATGGAATTAAATGATAATCTCGAAATCGAGGATAATTTCGAGATTGAGGATAATTTCGAGATTGAAGATAATTATTTTGATGCAGAATTATTTGTTAACCAGTTGATTTATGGAGACGGGACAAGTTCAACTCAGAATACAAATTTATCTAATTCAATAAGAATCAAAGTGCTTTGTTCTTCTCGTGCCGACGAGGTATCAATGCCGGCTGATATTTTTGCGACTAACTTTTGGTGTCGTGGATGTGGTTATGATCTATCAAGAAATCGTTTTATAGGCATGGCAGCAGATTTCAACAACGACAAAAGAATTTCACTTGACGAACTTTTTACATATTCCTATGATGAGATTGCAAATATGAGTTATTATCAGCATGTCGTATGTTACCCTGAAAATGATAATTATATCATTTATGAATACAATTATTAAATTTTTGGAGGAATTAGTTATGTTCAAAATGAAGAATCTTATTTGTATTGTTGTTGCTATTGCTATTTGTTGTTCTATGACTTGCGGAGCATATACTTTCAGTCAGTTTGAAGACGTGACAGTTTATGAAGACTGGTTTTATAACTCTGTTGAGTTTTGCTACGGAAAAGGACTTATGAAAGGAACTACCACCGCAGAATTTTCTCCAAACATAGAGGTAACAAGAGGTATGTTTGTTACTATGCTATATCGCTATGAGGGAGAGCCGGAAATAACTGACGAAACCTCTTTTACCGATATAACAAAAGAGGATTATTACTATAATGCAGTTAACTGGGCGGCGAAAAATCAGCTTGTTTTCGGTATAAACGAGACCTCCTTCGCTCCCGATAAGGCGATTTCCCGTGAGGATATGGCTTGTCTTATAGAAAGATATCTTGATTTCAAGGATATTAAACTTCCTTATATCAGTACCTGCGAATGTCTTTTTGCTGATATAACGAATTTTTCGGAATACGCATTTGATAGTGCTGTCTATATGAAATATACCCAGCTTATGGTGGGGGATGAGAATGGATATTTCTATCCCAAAAAATCAACTACCAGAGCCGAGGTTGCAACCTTGTTTATGCGACTTTTGGTTATAATTGAAAGACCCTCTCAAATAACAATGGAAATCAGAGAAATTCCTGTTACAACCGAACTTCTCACAACCGACGAAACAACTGATTTAATAAATATTTTAGGCCAGATTAAATTCCAGCCAAAGATGTATGCAGAGGTTATGTATAACTATGCCATTGTGGTTGACGGATGCAAATACGGTTTCTGCTATACGCCACAAGGGTTACTTATTAATTATCAGATGGTTTATGGCCAAGAGGTAGGCGGTTCATTCCCCGTTTATATCACCGGAGAATTAAAAGAAAAGATTGATAATATTTTATTGAAGTATTAATAAACATAAAACCCACTCTTCTAAAAGAGTGGGTTTTATGTTATAATATATTCAACCATTGTCACCTTGAGGTGAAAACTATGACTTACGAAAATATGGAAAAGGCCCTCTTTTTATCAAGGCCCAATAGATTTATCGCAATTTGCAAAAGGCAAAACTGTGAAGAAGTTATCTGCCACGTTAAAAACACGGGACGGTGCCGTGAACTTCTTATCCCCGGAAAATCAGAGGTTTTTATTGAGAAATCCAATAACGAAAACAGAAAAACCAAATACGATTTAATCTCCGTTTTAAAAAACGGCCGACTTATAAATATGGATTCCCAGATTCCAAACGCCGTAGCAGAAGAGGGGCTTTTGAATAAGTCTATTACCCTCCCCGGCTTTGAAAATATAACCTTTCTCAAAAGAGAAAAAACCTTTGGCAACTCCCGATTTGATATCTATATAGAAAACGGCGAAAAAAAGGCCTTTGTTGAGGTAAAGGGTTGCACATTGGAAGAAGACGGGGTTTGTATGTTTCCCGATGCGCCCACCCTTCGTGGCGTTAAGCATATTTTCGAGCTTATAAAAACGAAAGAAGAGGGCTTTGATGCCTTTATAATTTTTGTTATACAGATGAAAAACGTTAAGTATTTTACCCCCAACTACAAAACCCACAAGGAATTTGGCGAAGCCCTTAAAATCGCAAAAGAAAAAGGCGTTAATATCCTCGCCTTTGACTGCAACGTTTCGGAAAATTCCATTACTATAAATAAACCCGTGAATATAATCCTATAGGAGGAAAAATTATGGGCAATTATCAGAAATTAAAACTACTCTATCTTGTTAAAATCTTTCAGGAAAAAACGGATGAGGAGCATCCCATAACCATTGAAGAAATTATAAGTTCCTTAAGTTTTTACGATATAACTGCGGAGAGAAAAGCCATCTATTCCGATATAAAATCCTTGCAGGATTTCGGATACGATATTATAAGTGTCCGTGGGAAAAAATTCGGCTATTATCTTGCTTCCCGTGATTTTCAGCTTGCGGAACTAAAACTTCTTGCCGACGCGGTTTCCTCGGCAAGATTTATAACCAAGAAAAAATCCGACGCTCTTATAAAGCAAATAGGGCAACAGGCAAGTATTCACCAGGCAAGATATCTTCAGCGTCAAATCGGTCTTTCGGGAAGAATTAAAACCTTCAACGAAAAAATATACTATAACGTTGATAAAATTCACGAAAGTATTGCCGATAACCGTGATATAGAATTTTTATACTTTGACTATAATGCAAAAAAAGAAAAGGTATATAAAAGAGACGGCGCAGTTTATCGATGCAGTCCCTACTCTCTTCACTGGGAAGACGGCAACTATTATCTTATCGCCTACTACCCCGTTTACGACAGAATCGTTCATTTCAGGGTGGACAAAATGGAAAACATCAACATCACCGAAGAAAAACGAAAAGATATCCACGAGATAAAAGGTTTTGAAAAAGCGGATATAACAAACTACGAGAATAAACTTTTCAGTATGTTTTCAGGTGATGAAATTGCCGTTAAACTAAAAGTAGATAATTCCCTTGCGGGAGTTATGATAGATAAATTCGGTATGGATTCAAATATTATAAAAGCCGATGAAAATAGTTTTTATCTTATGACAAAAGTCGTTATAGGTGAGCCATTCTGGGGATGGCTATTCCAGTTTGGAAATAAAGTTGAGCTTATTTCCCCCGAGAAAGAACGAAATATTTATAGAGAGAAACTAAATCTTGCAAAAAGCATTTACGAGGATAAGAAAAATGAAAATTAAATTTTACGGAACTGCGGCGGCAGAAGGAATCCCCGCATTATTCTGCGATTGCGATACCTGCAACTTAGTTCGCAAAATAAAAGGCAAAGATATCAGAACTCGTCAGCAAGTAACCGTTGACGACTCTATCGTTATTGATTTCCCACCCGATACTTATATGCATACTTTTATGGGACTTGATATGCTTAAAATCAAGCATATTCTTTTCACTCATTCCCACGCCGACCATCTTGACGTGGAAGAAGTGCTTCTGAAAGCGCCCGGTTTTTGCAACCCTGATGAAAACGATCCCCTTCATATCTACGGAAACGAAACCGTTATAGATATTTTGGAAAAAGCCATTGACCGCGCCGATAAAAGGTTATATAATTACGTAGTGTTCCATAAGGTTTCTGCTTTTGAGGAATTTATGATTGATGATTATAAAATCCTTCCCCTAAAAGCAAACCATAAACCAAACGAAAAATGCGTTATCTACTATATCGAAAAAGACGGCAAAGGTTATCTTCACGGAAACGATACGGGGCTTTTTCCCGAGGAAGATTACGCCTACCTAAAAGGTAAAAAAATTGACCTTGCCACTTTGGATTGCTGTTTTGGAGAAAAATACTCCGAAATGAGCCATATGGGAGTTGACTGTTGCCGTATGGTAAAAAACAAGTTGGAGGAAATTTGCGACTGTGAGGGTGCAAAATACGTTCTCACTCATTTTTCCCATAACGTTCGCCCTATTCAGAGTGAGCTTGAGGAACTTGTTAAAGATGAATTTATCGTTGGATACGACGGAATAGAATTTGAGATATAGTTTTATAGGGGCAAAAATATGCATTATATTTATTTACTTATTACGGTTTTACTTTATTTTCCCATTAATATATTCAATAAGCTCACAAGCAGCGAGACGAACACAAAGGAATCCCTGGTTAAAATCACATTGTTCAGAGCTTTTGTGGGACTGATTCTCGGCGGAGCATTGCTCGTTGTTACAGGAACCGACATCGTTTTCAGCGTTAATGCAATCGGACCTGCAATTTTATTCGGCTTTTTGCTTGCCGTTGGATTATTGACTGTTTTTCTTTCCCTGCAGTTAACTACCGTTGCAACTTCTACTATGTTTATGTCTGCAAGCGTTGTAATATCAGGGATTTTCGGAGTTTTGTTCCTTGGTGATAAACTTACAATAGGCAAACTTGCAGGAACCTTGATTCTCCTTGGTTCCATGTATCTGATCGTTTCAAATAAGGAAGAGAAGAAAAAATTCACTTTCAAAGCATTTCTTGCCTGCATGGGCGTTATGCTGACAAACGGGTTCGGAACTATTGCTATTCTGCTTTTTGCAAACGGCGCTCCCGAAGTTCCCGAAAGCGTTTTTATGTTTGTTGCTTATATCGTTGATTTTGTTTTACTTGCGATTTTTTATCTCCTTTTGAGATTAAGAAAAGGAGGCAAAAAAGAGCCCGTAAAATTCAGCAAAAAGCTTCTTGCTTTTGGATCATTCGGAGCAGTTTCCTTATTCTTTAATCAGCAGTTTTCAACTGCCATTTCGGATATTTTCCCAACCACTATTCTCGCTCCTTTAAATATGGGATGTAACGTTTTCATTTCTGTATTAGTCGGACTTTTCTTATTCAAAGAAAAACCTTCAATAAAAAATATTATTGGAATAGTTATTGCATTTTTATCATTACTTATGATAAACTTTCTATAAAGCATAATTGCTACTGTGGCTCAGTTGGTAGAGCAGCTGATTCGTAATCAGCAGATCGTGGGTTCGAGTCCCATCAGTAGCTCCAAAAATCCCGTTCACGTAAGTGGGCGGGATTTTTACTTATTACTTCTTACTTCTTCACTCTTACCTAAATTGCATTCAGGATTTTTGGGAAGTAATAAGTAAGAAGTAATAGGTAATAATTATTGCTCCTCCACCGCTTTTATGCTATAATACACCCAAGGCGGTGAT
>JAFZHO010000036.1 GCA_017554835.1 Clostridia bacterium | reverse complement strand
TATCCTTGGTATCAGACCAGAATGTATTCATGACGAGGAAGTTTTCCTTGGTCAGTATCCTGAATGGGCTGTTTCTGCTGACGTTGAAGTTACCGAGCTTATGGGTGCAGAAATTTATTTGTATCTTGATATTAACGAAAATAAAGTTACTGCTCGTGTATCTCCAAGATCAACTGCAAGAGAAGGCGATACTATCAAAGTTGCTTTTGATATGAACAGAGCTGTATTCTTCGATGAAGATACTGAAAAAACTATCGTATTCTAATTTTAAACAGAATAATAAAAGCGTGTATGACTATTCATACACGCTTTTTTTTATTGACAGAAAATATATACGGTGGTAGACTTATCAAGGAGGGCATTTTATATGGAAAAATTAAAAAATAAAAAACTGTTCCTTCTTGATATGGATGGAACGATTTATAACGATAATAATCTTTTTGACGGAACTATGGAGTTTTTAGACTATATTGAAAAGAGCGGTGGAGAATATATTTTTATAACCAATAACTCCTCCAAATCCGTAGAGGACTACGTTGCAAAACTTTCGAAAATGGGGATAAAGGTTTCGGAAAATAGTTTTTTTACTTCAACAATGGCTACGGCTATGTATCTTAAAGATAATTTTAAAGATAAACTTATATACTGTATGGGGACAAGGTCTTTCGTTAAAGAACTTTCTAAACTTGGAATAAAAACAACGACGGACAAAAAGGATAATCCTGATGCAGTTGTCGTTGCTTTTGATACAGAACTTACAAGCCAGAAACTAAACGATACCTGCCAGCTTCTATTTACGGGACTTCCATTTATTGCAACAAATCCTGATAGAGGATGCCCCGTTGAATTCGGATTAATTCCCGACTGCGCAGCTATATGCGAGGCGATTTATTTTGCAACCAAGAGAAGACCTATATATATAGGTAAGCCAAAACCCGATATGATAAATTATGCGGTGCAAAAATCTCGGTTTTCAAAAGATGAGGCAGTTGTTATCGGAGATAGATTATATACTGATATTGCATCAGGCATAAACGCAGGGGTAACAAGTATTATGGTTTTATCCGGCGAGTGCAATAGAGACGATATAGAAAAAGAAAAGATTTATCCTGATTACGTTTTTCAGGATGTTAAAGAAATCCTTGAGAAAATAAGTAATAATTGATATAATATATCAAAATGGTTAGGAGAAATGAAAAGATGAAAAAAATACTTTTAATCGGCGATTCTATAAGAATCGGCTACGGCCAATACGTTGAATTTGCCTTCGACGGTGTTGCAAAGGTTTATTATCCCGGCGAAAACTGCAGAATATCTTCATACGTTATAAAATATCTTAACGTATGGAAAAAGCAGCTTAACTTAGACGACGTCGACCTTGTTCACTTCAATGCAGGAATTTGGGATGCTATCGTTATGAACGACGGCAAATCAGTTACATCCATTGAAGAATATAGAGAGAATATAGGCAGAATCTGCGAGCTTATAAAAATACTTTTCCCAAGCGCTAAAATAGTTTTTGCAACAACAACTCCCGCAAAAGAGTCAGATGAGCATCCTTTTACGAAAGAGCTCAACCGTCAGATAGAAAAATATAACCCCGTTGCTATTGAGGTTGCAAAAAGCTACGGAGCCGAAATCGATGATTTATATTCCGTTGTTAAAGCCGTTCCACCTGAATACTATTCTGACCAGGTTCATTTATATTCAAGACCTGCAACTGATTTGATTTCCAATAAGGTTATTTCCTGCATCGAAGAATCCCTTGGAATAAAAGCGGCAAGATACGACGTTATAACAAAATACGATCAGATCAGAGAAGAAGCAAGAAGTCATAAAAAAGAGAATATTTATAAGTGATTCTGAAAGAAGGTATATGAAAATGAAAAAAGTGCTTTTACTTGGCGATTCCGTGGGAATCGGTTATAGAAAATACGTTAAATTCGCTTTTGAAAATGCGGCAGAGATTTATTTCCCCAATGATAACTGCAGATTTTCTGCTTTTATAGTGAGATTTCTTGATATATGGAAAGGGATGCTTTCTCTTTCTGACGTTGATATGGTATATTTTAACGCAGGTCTTTGGGACGTGGCTATTATGGAGGACGGCAAACCCACTATTTCAAAAGAAGAATATAGAAAAAATATTTCAAGACTATGCGATATTATAAAAATACTTTTCCCAAGCGCAAAAATAGTTTTTGCAACTACCACCCCCGTTTCAGAGGAGGGAGTGGGAGAATTCAGGCGTTTTAATAAAGATATCGAAGAATATAACGCCATCGCCGTTGAAGAGGTAAAAAATAAAGGCGGCGAAATCGATGACTTATATTCCACCGTTAAAGAATTTCCGAAAGAGTATTATTCAGACTCTACTTATCTTTATACTAAAAAAGCAACGGAAATTCTTACTAAACAGGTAGTTGCCACTATCGAAAAAACTCTTGATATTAAATCAACCCGTTCCGATATCGGCGAAAAATACGAACAGAATATAGAAATTCTCGGATTGCAGTAAAAAAAGACCTTCAACTTAGTTGAAGGTCTTATTCTATTAATCTGTGTAGTTATCGAAGTAACCCTGGATATAAACGAAAGGAGTTCCTTTATCGCCGCTTCCTGAAGTTAAATCGCAAAGTGAACCGATAAGGTCGGTAAGTCTTCTTGGAGTAGTTCCCTGAGAAGCCATGCTTCCTTTAAGGTCGTTATCTTTGTTTTTAATATATTCAGAGATAGCTTCTTTTAGCTCGTCACCCTGAAGTGCTGCAAAATCGTTATCTGCAAGGTATTTTAGTTTAACCTCGTTTGGAGTTCCTTCAAGGCCTTTTGTGTAAGCAGGGGAAACAACGGGGTCTGCAAGTTCCCAGATTTTGCCCACGGGATCTTTGAAAGCACCGTCGCCATAAACCATAACTTCAACGGTTTTGCCGGTTGCTTCTTTTAGCTTTGACTGAACGGAGTTAACAAATTCTTCGCAGTTTTTGGGGAAAAGTTTGATTCTATCTTCGGTTGCTTTGTTTGAACCAAGAAGTCCGTAATCTGCGTTAAAACCGCTTCCATCAACGGATTTATCAAGAATGTTATCAAGAGAGTAAACAAGCTCTGCTCCGTTTGCTTTAAGGATTCTTTTTGTTCTTTTTCTTGTGTGAATATCGCAGCAAAGGATATTTTTAGTATAGTTAAGAACTGCTTTTGGGTCGTTTGCAAAAACGATTTCAACATCGGCACCCTGACTTTTTATAAGTTCTTTATAATAATCAACGTAGTCAACACCGGTGAAAGGATGAAGATTTTTGCCGAAAAGCTCGCGATATTTTTCTTCTGACAAAACGTCAGTCCAAGGATTAACGCCTTTTTCATCAAGAGAATCAATATCGATAAGGTGGTTACCAACCTCGTCTGATGGGTAGCTTAGCATAAGAGTGATTTTTTTTGCGCCTTTTGCAATACCTTTAAGACAGATGGCAAATCTGTTTCTTGAAAGGATTGGGAAAATAACTGCAAATTCACCTGAAGGGAATTTTGCCTTGATATCAGCAGCAATCTGGTCAATAGTTGCGTAGTTGCCCTGAGTTCTTGCAACAACCGCCTCAGTAACTGCAACGATATCTCTATCCTGTATTTCAAAACCGGCATCCTTTGATGCTTCCATAACGCTTTCAAAAACGATGGTAGCAAGGTCGTCTCCTTCTTTAACGATGGGGGCTCTAACGCCTCTTGAAACTGTTCCTATCATTCTGGACATAATATATATACTCCTTTTTCATATAAGTTGCGTTTTTTTAGCAAATATATTATAATACAAATAAAGATAT
>JAFZHO010000035.1 GCA_017554835.1 Clostridia bacterium | reverse complement strand
GTCACGCATAACCTCAAACTCAATTTCTTTATAGCCCTTAACGGATTTTTCAATAAGAACCTGATGAACGGGAGAAAGTTTGAAAGCATTAACGCCGATTTCCATAAGTTCATCATCATTATAAGCAAAACCGCCACCTGTTCCTCCAAGAGTGAAAGCAGGACGAAGAACAACGGGGTAACCAATACGGTTAGCGGCTTCTTTTGCTTCTTCAAGAGAATAGGTAATTTCAGAAGGAATAACCGGCTCGCCGATAGACTCGCAAAGTTCTTTGAACATTTCTCTGTCTTCTGCGCGCTCAATAGAAGCACTTGAAGTTCCGAGAAGTTTAACCTTACATTCTTTTAGAATACCTTTTTTCTCAAGCTGCATTGCAAGGTTAAGACCCGTCTGACCACCGATACCGGGAATAATAGCGTCAGGACGCTCGTGACGGATAATTTTTGCCACGTATTCCAAAGTCAAAGGTTCCATATAAACCTTATCAGCGATGATAGTGTCTGTCATAATTGTTGCAGGGTTAGAGTTGCAAAGAACAACCTCATAGCCCTCTTCTTTAAGAGCAAGGCAGGCCTGAGTGCCGGCATAGTCAAATTCGGCCGCCTGACCTATAACGATAGGACCTGAGCCGATAATAAGAATCTTTTTGATATCTGTTCTTTTTGCCATTTTTGTTTCCTCCTATATTAAATCAAGTGATGAATTTACTTTTTATAAACGATTTTACCGTCGCAAACGGTGGCAAGGCATCGACCGTTAACCTTCCAGTTTTCGAAAGGAGTGGCTTTGCCAAGCGATAAAAATTCTTTGGGGTCGATGAGATATTCTTCCTCAAGGTCCCAAATAGAGTAATCGCAGTTAAGTCCGATTCCAAAACGCTTTCTCGGATTTATAACGAGAAGGTCGATAAGTTTCTCCAAAGTGATGATACCGGGTTTAACGAGATAAGTATACATAATGGGAAACGCCGTCTCAATTCCAACAACGCCAAAAGCACTTTTTTCAAGGCCTTTTGATTTTTCCTCAGCAGAGTGGGGGGCATGGTCCGTTGCAATCATATCTATTGTTCCGTCTATAATTCCCTCAATAAGCGCCTCACGGTCTTCTTTGCTTCTTAAAGGGGGATTCATTTTGAATCTTCCATCCTCCTGGAGCATAGAGTCATCCATAACGAGATAATGAGGACCCGTTTCGCAGGTTATATCAACGCCATCGGCTTTTGCTTTTCTTATTATATCAACGCTCTCTTTTGTTGAGATATGGCAAACGTGGTATTTAACGCCGATTTCTTTGCAAAGTTCAATATCTCTCGCGATTTGAAGCCATTCACTTTCAGAGCAGATACCACGATGAGAGTGTTTCTTTGCATATTCGCCATCGTGGATATAACCACCACGAAGAAGCTCGTTTACTTCGCAGTGAGCCACAATAGGTTTATTAAGTGCGTTTGCTTTTATCATTGCCCGGCGCATCATTTCGTCGGACTGAACACCTCTGCCATCATCGGAAAAACCGATAACGTCCTGCGCCATACCATCAAGGTCGGAAAACTCTTCGCCTTTCTGACATACGGTAATAGAGCCGTAAGGATAAACGTTTATGCAGGCAGAATCTTCTATAATATTTTTTTGGATTTTCAAATTCTCCACGCTGTCGGGAACAGGGTTCAGGTTTGGCATAGTGCAAACTGCAGTATAACCGCCTTTTGCAGAAGCAAGAGAACCTGATTTGATAGTTTCTTTATATGAAAAACCCGGCTCTCTGAAATGCACGTGCACGTCACAGAAACCGGGAAAAATAAAGCAATTAGAAAAATCAATATCTGAAAATTGAAAATTAGAAATAGAAACACCAACGCTATCGATAAAATCAGATTTCAAAGTAGAAGAAATAAGGTTTATTTTTTTATTCGTAGCCATGGTGAACTCCTTTCTGACACCTTAAAAAATGTCTTGCACAATAAAAAGGCAAGACGTATAATTTAAACCGCAAAAATATTTATAATCTTTATTTGGGATATTATATCATAGAACGTCCATTTTTTCAAGGGGAATATTAATATTTTTGAGCAAAAAATATAAAATTGCTTTTGCCTAATTATACCATGCTTTTTTTTAAACTTGCAAAAAATGTAGCAATATGGTATAATCACACGAATAATGTATATGATTAGTAGCTGAGATTTAGAATACAAAGGACTAGAAGATATGAAGAAATTATTAGTTATTATATGTTTGTTATGTTTTTTGCTTACGGGGTGTTCTGATATTAAAATAACAGATAAAACGGAGCAAAACATTTCCCACGCTGTTTCAGGTGAAGAAGCAAATAATTTTCTTATTGTTTCAAATGAAGACATAGAAAATCCCCCCATCGTTTCAAAAGAAGACGTAGATAATTCTTCTCAGGTAATGGTTCCTATACTAATGTTTCACGATGTGAGGACGATTGAGGGCGGCGAGTGGTCTATGTCTAGTGCGAATTTTCGAAAAACGTTAGTTTTTTTACTTGAAAATGGATATACTCCAATATCACTTCAGCAGTTGGTGGATTACGTAGATGATAAATCAAAAATTCCGGAAAAACCTGTATGTATTACCTTCGATGATGGGTATTTCAGTAACTATCGCTACGTTTTGCCTATTGTTACAGAATTAAAAGTTCCTATTACCTTATTTATGACGTGTAACACAATACGTCAGGATGAAATCGATCCGTGTTCCGATGAAAACATTCTCTATAAATTGAGTACTGCAGAACTTGAAATTATGGAGGCATCTCCATTTGTTCAGGTTCAATCGCATACATATGGTCTTCACGGCGAAAATACTACTTATAGCGATGTGGTGAGAATGAGCTCATGGCCTATTGAAAATGAAAGCGAAGAAGAATTCAAAAAAATATATGCAAAGGATTGCGAAACGGTAGAAAATATTCTTAAAGGCATAGGGGTTGATAAGTGCTTTGCGTTATCTTATCCTAACGGAAGGTATCATGAATGGACGGAAGATGTTCTTGCAGAGCGAGGTTATCGTGTTAGTGTTACATCTGACTTTCATCGCGTGAATCTTGTAACCCAAGGCAAACCTGAATCACTATTTTTGCTTGGCAGAATGAACGTAAATGATAAAACAACAGAGGAAAAATTACTTCAGTATTTGGAAAGAAAATAAATTAAAGTATCACATTATAGAAAATTCGTGAAGAAAAAAGACTTTAGATTAAAAAACGGCAAGTTTCAATAGAAACTTGTCGTTTTTTGGTGGAGGCGAGGGGAGAAGGCTGCGAAGCATCCTTACTGCTTGACGACCCAAATGCTACGCATTTCGGTACCCGTCTGCGCACCAACTCGCTAAAAACGATTATCAATCGTTTTATTAACGCTCGTTGCCCTCTTAGGTTTCAACTCCCCTCGCAAAAAAACAAAGCATACCAAACGGTATGCTTTACATTTTGGTGGAGGCGAGGGGAGTTGAACCCCTGTCCGAAAATCGATTCATAAGATTTTCTACGAGCGTAGTCTTATATTTAAATTCCCTTGACTAACCGCCAAAAGACGGGCTGTTAATTTCGGTAGCTTCATTTGTCATGTTATGCGCAAAGCTTTGCATAATCACGTGCACCACTGCATGACGCCTTTTTTTCGGCCGTGGTCCTCCGAAAAAAGACGAGCCGCACTTAGGCAGCTAGAGCTAATTTATTATTGTTAGCGTTTAAAATTTAGTTTGTGGTTTTTAAAAGGCCCACGCCCTTTGCTCGCTTATCAAACTTCACGGTCCCCGTCGAAACCATTACGCCCCCGTATCAATATTTCTGATTTTCACGGAGAACTTTGTTTATCTGCATTTTTACGGTTTTTTCTGCCTCGGTTTCTCGCTTATCGTATAGTTTTTTACCTTTGCAAAGTCCAAGCTCGATTTTGGCATATTGACCGGAAAAATAGATTGATAAAGGTATCAAGGTAAGTCCCTTCTGGGTTACCTCGCCAAAAAGTCGGAATATTTCCTTCTTATGCATAAGTAGTTTTTTCTCTCTCAAAGGGTCTTTATTAAAGATATTTCCTTTTTCGTAGGGACTTATATGAACGCCTTTTGCAAAAATTTCGCCCTTGTCAATATAGCAGTAACTATCTTTAAGATTAACCTTGCCCTGACGCAGAGATTTAATCTCAGTTCCGTAAAGAACGATGCCACATTCATATTTTTCAAGAATGAAAAAATCGTGAAACGCTTTTTTATTATTTGCAATAATCTTCTTGGTCATATACTTCCCTCCTTTTTTATATTTTATCAAAATTACAGCATTTTTACAACTAAAAAATTCCCATAAGTTCATCATCCTCAGGGTTTATAATAGCCATTGAAAGTCCGTGCTCAATAGCTTTTTTGAGAAAATCATGATTTATCTCGGAGCGATTTGGAAGCCCGAAGGAAACGTTTGAAATTCCAAGAATAGTTTTATATCCCATTTTTGAAATCATATTAACGGCCTTTAAGGTTTCTTGCTCTGAAGAAACTGCTTTGCAAAGAGCGAGACAGTCAATAATGATATTCTCCTTTGCTATGCCGTGGGATTTACATTCTTCAATGATTTTTTCTGCGATTTTTACTCTGCCCTCAGCTTTTTCGGGAATGCCGTTTTCGTCCATAGTAAGACCTATAACGCAGGCACCGTATTTTTTTGCAAGAGGAAGAATTTTATCAAGGTTTTCTTTTTTGCCGTTAACGGAGTTTATAATTGGTTTTCCGTTATAGATTCTTATTCCTGCCTCAATTACTTTTGGGTCAGAAGAATCTATCTGCAAGGGGAGATTAATGGCGGTCTGAAGGGCTTTTACTGCTTCTTCCATTATATACGCCTCGTCAATACCGTAAAGTCCCACGTTTACGTCAAGGATTTTTGCATCGCAGTCCATCTGGTCGTATCCTAAATCAACGATGGAATCTATATCTTCTTCCATAATGGCTTTTTGCAAATCTTCTTTGCCTGTTGGGTTTATTTTTTCGCCTACCGGGATAGTTTTATCTATAATTACGGTATTTGATGGAGAACAAACTGCAGTAAAACTTTTTTTCTCTCTTAAAACAGGGGAGAGGGAAGAAATTTTTTCTTTTGTTTTCCTTATATAATCGGGAGAAGTGCCGCAGCAACCACCAAATATATTTATGCCAAGTTTGGCGTATTCTATCATCAAATCGGAAAATTCTTCGGGCGTTATGCTATAGGTGGCTTTTCCGTCAACCATTTCGGGAAGCCCTGCGTTTGGTTTAACGATAATGGGAAGATTAGTATAATTAATGAGTTCTTTAACGATGGGAAGCATTTCTTTCGGACCTAAAGAGCAGTTTATTCCAAGGGCAGAAACTCCCATGCCTTCAAGTAAAACTGCCATAGAAGGAATACTGCATCCCATAAAGGTTCTCATACTTTGCTCAAAGGTCATAGTGGAGAAAATGGGCTTATCGCAGCATTCTTTTGCGGCGATAATTGCGGCTTTAAGCTCGTAAAGGTCGGACATAGTCTCAAAATATATTAAGTCAACCCCATTTTCGACGCCGATAGAAATTGATTCTTTAAAAACGTCAACTGCTTCTTCAAAGGTCATCATTCCCATAGGTTCTATCAGTTCTCCAATTGGACCTAAATCAAGGGCGATTTTAACGTTCGTTCCTTCTGTGGCTTTTTTAGCATTTAAAACTGCGTTTTTTATAAGCTCCGAAAGAGGATATTTTGACCTGGACATTTTCTTTTTATTTGCACCGAAGGTATTTGTCAGAATTATATCTGAGCCCGCATCAATATACGCTTTATGAATACTTTGAACTATTTCGGGTTTTTCTATATTATATTCTTCGGGAAGTTCGCCTGCTTTAAGCCCTTTTGCAACAAGCATCGTTCCAAAACCACCGTCAAGAAAAGTAAATTTATTAAATAATTCCATATAAATCCCCCTAATGCAATATACAAAACAGAGGAAGCATCATATACTTCCTCTATAAAAATTATTCCAGATTTTTAAGTTCTTTAAGCTCATCGTCGTCTTTAATATGGACTTTTTTCAGTATTCTGATATCGTCCTTATTAAAATATTTTATAGTTTCAATATCATTATCCTGGATTTTTACCTTGATAACTCCACGCAAAACCTCAACGTCTTCAACAACGCCGTCTCCTTCGGGGGTTTTAACAAGAGAACCCCTTGAAGGAAGTTTTTTGATAAGTTCCTCGTAAACGTCCTGCTCGTATTTAAGGCAACACATAAGTCTGCCGCAAATTCCCGAAATTTTGGTAGGATTAAGAGACATATTCTGCTCTTTTGCCATTTTTATTGAAACGGGATGAAAATCTCCCAAAAAAGCGTGGCAACAAAATGGTCTTCCGCAAATACCAAGACCACCAAGCATTTTTGCCTCATCGCGAACACCTATCTGGCGAAGTTCAATTCTGATTTTGAATATAGAAGCCAAATCTTTAACAAGGTCGCGGAAATCAACTCTGCCATCTGCGGTAAAATAGAATAAAATCTTATTCTGGTCAAAGGTATATTCAACCTCAACAAGTTTCATATCAAGGTTATGCTCTTGAATTTTTTTAGTGCAGATATCAAAAGCTTCTTTTTCCTTCTGCTTATTTTCTTCAAGAGTTTTGAAATCCTGCTCAGTTGCGATTCGGATAACGGGTTTAAGAGGAGAGAATATCTCTTTTTCGTCAACCATTCTGTTTCCGATAACCACTTCGCCGATTTCGATTGCCCTTGCAGTTTCAACAACTACATATAAACCTTTTTCTATTTTCAAGCCGTTTGGACTGAAATAATAAGTCTTGCCGGCTTTTTTAAATCTTACTCCAATAATTTCTATCAACGGATTTCCTCCCAGCATTTTGCATTAAAAGCGCATAAACTCAATTTTAGGTTTGCGTATTCGTAGATGCGCAGTATAAAATCATCACAAATCTCCATTAATTTCTGAGACTGTATATCTGTTATTTTATACGAAATCTGCGATATTTGCAACTCTTTATTTTTACCAGTCATAAGATTCGGGGAATTAACGTTTTTAAAAACGCAGATATCCCGCAATAAAATCTTCAAATCACTCAGAAAATCAACAAAATCCTCAGAACTTTTAATATTATCGAGAATAATATCAAGACATTCCGCCTCATTTTTATCGGAAAAACGGTCAAGATAATCAAGAGAATATTCGTTTTTGATACTATATGAAATATCTTCTTCGGGTTCTGCGTTTATAATGAGAGCCCTTGATTTTATGGTTTCAAGAAGAAGGTTAACGTCTTTTGCAACAAGGATTATAACAGAGAAGAAAGGCGGCTCCTCAAAGAACTTCAAAAGAGCGTTTTGCGCCTGCTCGGTCATAAGATGGGCGTCATAAATAATATAGACTCTTTTATCGCTTTCGTTTGGTTTGAGATATGCTTCTTTCAGAACATTTCTGATTTGCTCAATACTGATAGATGCCTTGCCGTCAATAACTTTTATTTTAGAAAAATCGGGATGATTATTACCATCGAATTTTTTGCAGGACAAACAAGCATCACAGGGAGAACTTTCGCCTTTGCATAAAATTCCTTTTGCAAAAAGCTCTGCAAGAATTTCTTTTGGGCTATTTTCCTCTCCCGTAATGATATAAGAATGAGAAATTTTTTTATTATTCAGTGAATTTTCAATAATTTTTTTTGAAATAAAATTTCTTTTGATTTCATAAAGCTTCATAATTAAACTTTTTCAAATCTGTCCACATCAAGAACGAATATAGTTCCGCCACCAACGGTAACTTCAACAGGGATAGAAGAATAAATTCCAACTCCGTATCCTGCAGAAGCGGGGACAAAATGCTTTCTTTTTTTACTGAATTTTGAGATTATGGAGATTACGTCATCAACCTTTTCATCGTCAACACCGATAAGTAAAGTAGTATTTCCGGACATAAGAAATCCTCCGGTGGTGGAAAGTTTGGTTACGCTATAACCCACAGCGGTCAGTTCTCTTGAAACCTCAGAACCATCCTCTTTGCTTACGATTGCAACAATAAGTTTCATAATATTACCTCCTGAAAATTTATTTAATTATAGTAATTTCATTATAACCTTTTTTAGTGAGAATTTCTATAACGTTTTTATCGATAATTTCCCCGGGCAGAATAATGGGAATCCCCGGTGGATAATTATATATCATATCCTTGCAGATTTTGCCCTCGGCGTTTTTTATATCAATGACCTCAAAACTTTTGAAAAGACAGTCGTGAAGTGATAGTTTTTTCTCTCTTTTTTCATATAAAGTAGGGGAATGGGAAGAGAAGGTCTTATTTTCGGGTAGGTTTTTATCCAAAAAATCAATAAATAAATCAAAATCCTCCGCCCTATTAAAAGGAGAAACCATAAGAAGAATATTTTCTTCATCACTCATTTCGCAGAAGATATTGTTTTCGTTCATAATTTTGGAAAAATCATGCCCCGAAAGTCCAAAATCCGAAAGATTTATGAGAATTTTATAATTATCAAAGTTATCTCCTTCAAAAATCCGAAGCCCCTTTTCTTTGATTCTCTTTTTAAAATCCAAAAGGGTTTTGGAGAAATTTTTATATAGCTTTTCTCCTTCGTTGAACATATAGCAAAGTCCACTATCAATAGATGACATTATAGGATAAGAGGGACTGCTTGAATAAAAAACCCCCATAGTTTTTTTGATAAAGGATTTTTCTATATCAAGATTGCAGTGAAGAAGCGCACCTCCCGTAGAGACGGGAAGAGTCTTATGAAGTGAGTCAACGCAAAAATCCACGCCAAAAGTCAAAGGATGAAGTTCTTTTTGTTCGTTAAAGAAAAAGTGGCTTCCGTGGGAATTATCCACCATAAGAAGTATATCTTTTTCCTTGCAAAAATCGCTTATCTCTTTTAAATCGCAAGTTATCCCGTAATAATTTGGCGAGGTGATTAAAATTCCGCCTATATCGTGGGTATAACTCTCTTTAATATTATTGATGCTCAAAGTATCATAAATGGAAAAATCGGAAATAAGGTCCGGATATATGTATTCAAAATCAAGATTTAAAGCACCAAGGGCGTTGAAAACGGATTTGTGGCTTGTTCTGTCTATAAGTAATTTTTTGCCGCTTATAGCTTTATAAATACCAAGCATAGTGAAAATGCAGCTTGTCGCCCCAAAGGGAGAAAAAATGGTATTTTTGGTATTATAGAATTTTGCTGCCTGACTTTCGCTTTTTTCGATTGCCCCTTCGGGCAGGTATAAATCATCTGTTTTTGATAATTCTGTTACGTCGTATTCCAAATTCAAAACGGGGTGGGAGAAGTTTCCCTTATGCCCCGGCATATGAAACCTTAAAGGATTCGATGCTTTGAAATCACGCAGCATATTTGTTATATAATCTTTATAAATTTTATTTTCCATTTTTTAATTTTCTGAATTTCTTTTGCAGCATTTTTAGTGCCTTATAGCTTTTTTCTGCAAAATGAATCAGTTTTTTTGCAAAGGGTTTATAAACGTATTCAAGTTCACCTATAAACTCGGTAAACTCGCCATTGAATCCTTTTTTAAAGCGATAAAGGCCGTTTACCTTTTCGTTAAAGTCAAGAAAACCTGCAACTCCGCGGAAATCATAGATTTTGCAGGAGTTTTCCTTTGCCCATTTTATCATTTCCCATTGAAGCTGATAGTTCGGCATAACGTTTCTATATTCATTTGAGGAAGCGCCGTAAACGTACCATACCTTGCCTGCATAACGAACGGGCAAAATTCCTGCGATTGGTTTATCCTCAAAGTAGGCCATGGCAAGCATGGAGTCTTTTCCGAAGTTATCTAAAATTCTCTCAAAATAATCCTTTGAACGAATGGAGAAATTATCTCTTTCTCCCGTTTCTCTCATAATTCTCGTGAAATCATCCAGAGCTTCCTTGCCGCAGCGTTTAACGGTAACGCCTTTTTTTATGGAAAGACGGATATTATATCTCGTTTTGGAAGAAAAATATTCTAAAAGCTGCTCTTCGTCTTTATCGCCAATATCAAGTCGGAAAACGAAACGGGGCTGAATACCCTCGTAGTTTTTGTCGTCGTTTTTAATGGAGAAGCCAAGTTTTTTGCATATTTTACCGAAATTTTCTTCATCTTTTTTAACGTCAGGGTCAAGTCGAAGCTCATAGCCATTATGCTTTTCGGCGATTTTTTTTGCTCCATCAAAAAGTTCTTTAAGAGTTTCTTCGTCGTTGATATCGCAGACGGGTCCTCTCGGACTATATAAAAGACTATAAGGAAACGGACGCATTTTTCTTATAAGAATAAGCATTGCGCCTTTTATTTTATTATCTTCGCCACGGGAGATAACCCCCTCGTAAGCCCAGGTGTTTTTAACCTTTGCCCACATAGTAGTCTGCAAGAAATGACCTTTTTCGCAGTTATCAACAAACTCGTTAAATTCTTTTTCGTTCTCTTTATTTAAAAATTCCATTTTAATCCTCCGAAAAGATTTCTATATTAATTTTACAACTTTAATCAGTATATGTCAAAATTATATTATTGGTTTTGGTCTTTTATAATATTCAGATTTCGTTTCAGGACCGAAACTCCACGGAAGGTAAAGGCCCTGTCTTTATATTTTTCGCAAAAAGTTTTGTTTGAAAGATTTATAATATCCTCATAAAATAGATTTTCTTTTATATCTTTTTTAAAATCGGGAATAAAGGTTTCAAGAATATTTTTATTCATAGGGCAAATATCCTGGCAGATATCGCAGCCCCAGATATAATTCGTTTTTAAAATAAGTTCTTTTTCAAAAGAGGTAAGATCGCCTTTTTTCTGATTAATATGAGAAAGGCATTTATCAATATTAACCTTGCCTTCTGAAATTGCATTTTCGGGGCATACCTTTTGACAAAGACCGCAGCAAAGGCAGCTTTTCTCTTCTGAAATAGTATAGTTTTCGAGTTCAAGGGTTGTTATAATCTCACCGATAAATAAATAGGAACCGTATTTTTCGTTTATTAAAAGACCGTTTTTCCCTTTAACGCCAAGACCGCAGGAAACGGCGGCCTCTATTTCGTTTATAGGGGAATTATCAGAGAAGAAAATAAATTCTTCATCGGGGTATTTTTCTCCCAGATCTTTTAAAAGGTTTTGGGAGAGTTCTTTTAAAACCTGGTGATAGTCTTTTACGGAAGCATATTTTGAGAGGTTTCCTTTTTTGAGATTATAACTGAAATAGGGAAAAAGCATAACTATAACCGTTTTTGCTTTTTCGGGAATGAGAGATTTATTTTTGCAGTTGATAAGGTTATTTTTTACGCTCTCAAATGGGAGAAATCCAAAAAGTTTAATATTATTTTTCTCAAATATGCCATTCATATAATATCACCAATAATATTATAAAATAAAATCTTAATTTGGTAAATAAAAAAAGGAAAATTTATTGAAATGTGGGGGAAAAAATTATATAATATAATAAAGAATTTTTAAGGAGAAGAATTATGATAGATAATTATAGTTTTATTAAAAACGTTGACCCTGAAGTTGGATCTGCAATGGAAAAAGAACTCGAAAGGCAAAAAAGTCATATCGAACTTATCGCATCTGAGAACTTCGTTTCCGAAACCGTTATGGCAGCAATGGGCAGTGTTCTAACTAATAAGTATGCAGAAGGTTACCCTGCAAAAAGATATTACGGCGGTTGCGAGGCAGTTGATATAGTTGAAAATATCGCTATCGAAAGAGCAAAAAAACTATTCGGAGCAGACCATGCAAACGTTCAGCCCCATAGTGGCGCTCAGGCAAATATTGCAGTATATTTTGCACTACTAAACCCCGGCGATACTATTTTGGGAATGAATCTTGCTCACGGTGGCCATCTTACTCACGGTTCTCCCGTTAATATGTCGGGTAAATATTTCAATATCATTCCTTACGGCGTTGATGATAATACTCATTATATCGATTACGATGAGGTTGAAAGACTTGCCATAGAGCATAAACCAAAACTTATTGTTGCAGGCGCAAGCGCATATCCGAGAACAATTGATTTCAAAAAATTCTCCGAAATCGCTAAAAAAGTCGGCGCATATCTTATGGTTGATATGGCTCATATTGCAGGACTTGTTGCAGCAGGATGCCATCCAAACCCAGTTGAATATGCCGACGTTGTTACAACCACCACTCATAAAACTTTGAGAGGTCCAAGAGGCGGACTTATCCTTTGCAAAGAGGAACTTGCAAAGCAAATTGATAAAGCCATCTTCCCGGGAACTCAGGGAGGACCTTTGATGCATATTATCGCAGGTAAAGCAGTATGCTTTGGCGAAGCATTGAAAGACGAGTTCAAAGAATATCAGCAAAAAATCGTTAAGAATGCAAAAGCTCTTGGCGAAGGCCTTCTTGCAGAGGGATTTGATCTTGTCAGCGGCGGAACTGATAACCACCTTCTTCTTGTTGACTTGAGAAAATTTGGTATAACAGGTAAAGAGCTTTCCAACCGTCTTGACGAAGTTAATATCACTGCAAACAAAAACGCAATCCCCAACGACCCTGAAAGCCCATTTGTTACAAGTGGTATCCGTCTTGGAACTCCAGCAGTAACAACAAGAGGTTTCAACGAAGAAGATATGATAGAGATTGCAAAATTGATTAAACTAACTGCTTGCGAGTTTGAAACCAAAAAAGAAGAAATCAAAGAAAGAGTGGCTGCTCTTTGCGAAAAACATCCACTATATTAAAATAACAAAAAGTCTTCGGAATTTCCGAAGACTTTTTTATTTATAAAAATCCTTTTCAATATATTTTGCGACTGCGTCGTCAAAATTATTGCCAATAATTTCGTCGGCGTTTTCTTTCAGGGCGTCAACTGCGTTAGAAACTGCAACTGCCTTATCTGCGCTTTTTAGCATTATAATATCGTTTGAATTATCTCCAAAAGCGGTAACGAAATCTGCCCCAACAAAATCCTTCAAAAATAAAAGTCCGTTTCCCTTGTTTGCTTTTTTTGAAAATATTTCAAGAAAATAAAAATCATCCTCGTAGGTATCGTTATAGTAAACGTATTCAATATCCTCTTTTTCTTTGAGAGCGAAGTCTATGGGGTCAAGAAGGGCCTTTTTATCATAAAAAGCAAAATAAAATATATTTTTATCTCTCAGAAGGTTGATATCTTCTACTTTTCTATATCTTTTTATAAAGACTTTTCCATTTGGGAAATGATAATATTCGTCTTTGTCAGTTTCGTTGTTATAAACGATAATTTCTTCCTTTTCTAAAGAAAAAATACTGAAATTGCAGAGGTTTTCAAGGGCAATATC
>JAFZHO010000034.1 GCA_017554835.1 Clostridia bacterium | reverse complement strand
TTCTTTTCTAAGATCTTTTATTATAAGCTCAACCTGAAGCTTTTCTGCCACTTTTTTTGCATCTTCCAAAGCCGGTTCATAATAATCGTGCATTATGCAAAAAACGCCAGAAACCTCATAGCCCTTTTCTCTTAAAATGCAGACTGCGGCGGAAGAATCAACCCCGCCGCTCATACCTACAAGAACTCTATTTTCTATAATGTTACTCATGGGAACAGCATCCCTCGCAGCAACCTGAGCAAGGCGTTTCAAGTCCCGGCATTTTGATGCCTTTTTTGGTATAGTAATCATTTAGCGCTGCTTTTATCGCTTCCTCAGCAAGAACTGAGCAATGAAGTTTAACTGCAGGAAGTCCATCAAGAGCTTCAACAACTGCTTTATTGGTAAGTTTCATGGCTTCTTCAATTTTTTTGCCTTTTATAAGTTCTGTTGCCATGGAAGAAGTAGCAACCGCCGCACCACAACCAAAGGTTTTGAATTTAACGTCTACTATTGTATCTCCTTCGATTTTAAGATACATACGCATTATATCACCACATTTTGCGTTACCAACTTCGCCAACTCCATCGGCATTTTCGATTTCACCAACGTTTCTTGGGTTTGCAAAATGGTCCATTACTTTTTCACTGTATAACATAATTTTTATCCTTTCTTATTTATTTCATCATATAGAGGAGACATTTCCCTAAGTCTTTCAACCACCTGCGGCAAAACCTCAAGTATATATTCAACGTCCTCCATAGTATTTTCATGATTTATGCTAAGTCGAAGTGACCCGTGGGCAATTTCGTGAGGAAGCCCTATTGATAATAGAACGTGAGAAGGATCAAGACTTCCCGAAGTGCAGGCAGAGCCGCTTGATGCGCATATTCCTTTAAGGTCAAGCATAAGAAGAAGACTCTCGCCCTCTATAAACCTGAAAGAAATATTAACGTTTCCGGGAAGGCGTTTTTCTCTATCTCCGTTTAATCTTGTGTAAGGTATTTTTTCAAGAATGGTATCAATAAGTTTATCTCTCATCGCCTGAACTTTTATAGTATTTTTCTCCATCTCGGAAGTGATTTTTTCGATAGCAGCACCCATAGCAATTATAGACGCGGTATTTTCTGTTCCCGCTCTTTTGCCTCTTTCCTGCGCACCACCGAATATAAAGTTTTCGGGTTTTATACCACTTTTTATATATAACGCTCCAACGCCTTTAGGTCCTCCGAATTTATGAGCCGACATTGAAAGCATGTCAATATTCATTTCGTTAACGTCTACTTTAACGTGGCCCACCGCCTGAACGGCATCGGTATGGAAGATTATTTTATTTTCTCTTGCTATTTTTCCGATTTCTTCTACGGGCTGGATAGTTCCTATCTCGTTATTTGCAAACATAATGGTAATAAGAATAGTATCTTCTCTTATTGCCTTTTTAAGTTCTTCTATATCGATTATGCCGTTTTCCAAAACGTCAAGATAGGTAATCTCATATCCCTCTTTTGAAAGGGCCTCAAGAGTATGAAGAACGGCGTGATGCTCGATTTTTGAGCTTATTATATGCTTGCCTTTATTGGCTTTTGCTTTTGCGATTCCTTTTATGGCATAGTTATCGCTCTCGGAGCCACCTGAGGTGAAAATAATCTCAGACTCCTTTGCTCCTATCCCATCTGCCACCTGTTTTCTCGCTTTTTCAATCAAAACCTTGGCATCTCTGCCTTTTTTATATATTGATGAAGGATTACCATAGTCCTCCTCCAGAGATTTTATCATTATTTCAAAAACGTCTTTATCCATTTTCGTCGTTGCTGCATTATCAGCATAAACAAATCTGCTCATATGATATTCCTCCTTTTTTCTTTATAGTTTTAATATACACTATTTTAGTATATATTGCAACATAAAAATTGCATATATTTTATGTAATTTATAGAAATTTTTTATAGCAATTAACTGCAAGTTCATCGCAGCGTTCGTTCTGAGGATGCCCTGCATGGCCTTTAACCCAGCAAAACTCAACGTTATGAACCTCCAAAAGAGCAAGAAGCTGCTCCCAGAGTTCAACGTTTAAAGCTCTGTCTTTTTTAGTTCGCATCCAGTTATTATCACGCCATTTATAAACCCAGCCTTTTTCGATACTATCCACCACGTATTTGGAATCAGTGGTAAGAATAACGTCGCAGGGTTTTTTGAGAGCTTCAAGCCCCTTTATAACGGCGGTAAGTTCCATTTTATTATTGGTGGTCATTTTCTCCCCGTCGGAAATTTCCTTTACCGTTCCGTTATATTCAAGAACAACGCCATAACCTCCCGGACCGGGATTTCCACTGCAGGCGCCATCCGTATAGATTTTTACTTTTGGTCTTATCATAATTTTCCGTCCTTTTTATGAACATCTATTTATTTTATCATACTTTTTCCTTTATAACAACTTTATGCAAAGGAAATTTATGAAATATTTTTTATTTTTTTCATTGGTTTTTTTGTTTATTTTTATCCAAAATATAATAACAATATACAAAACGAGGAAAAACCAAAATGAATTCAAAAAACTTTTTTACCATCTCTCTGGTGGGAATTTTTATAGTTCTTTTCTTTTCGGGAGTTTTATTGGGATATTTATGCTACGCTTTATTTTTTGATAACAAAATCACGCCCCCGGAAAACACACATCAGATTTCTTTAAGCACAACTTTAGAAACCGAAAATATCTTCCAAAAAGAAGAAGAAAATCACCCCACCATTCTCACTCACGAAGATGTTCCAATCGAAAAAATAGACTCCAAATCTTTCACCCTTGAAAAACCCATCCTCACTTTTATCAAAGAAAATATTGATCTTGAGGATTTTTC
>JAFZHO010000033.1 GCA_017554835.1 Clostridia bacterium | reverse complement strand
TCCAGATGATTTATGCTATCCATAGTGGATAAAAAAACATCAACCGTGCCAAACATATCAAGTTCAGTCATATCCTGATTAAGATAAAGAATCTTCTCTCCGGGATTATCATTTCTTGCTATATCAAGCATTTCGGAACTATTATCAACGCCTATCATATCGTATCCTTTTTTCGAAAGAATACCCGATAGGCGTCCCGTTCCGCAGGCAAGGTCACAGACTATGCCCGTTTTCATTACGTAATGTTTTTTTATTGCAGCATCAATAAAGTCCCCTATCTCGTCATAGTCCACGTCACTCATAATGCGGCTATAACAAAGAGAGAAATCTCTATAACTACTCATCTTCTTCGATTCTTTCAAGAGCTATTCTATAACCATCGGCGCCATAGTTAAGGCAACGGTTAACTCTGCTTATTGTTGCAGTGCTTGCGCCTGTTTTAGAAACTATATCACTATAAACGCACTGCTTTCTGAGCATTTTTGCAACCTCAAGTCGCTGAGAAATTTCGATAAGTTCTGTAACGGTAAAAAGGTCCTCAAAAAATTTCTCACATTCTTTTTTTGTTTCAAGCGCTAAAACCGCTTTATACAAAAGTTCAGCATTTTCGATTTTTTTCATTTCTATGCCCCCTTTTCTCGTATTACTATTGTAGCACTTTAACTTATAAAAGTAAAGTCGAAAAATAAAAAAAGCGGTAGAAATTATTCCACCGCTCTTATAAAAGGCATTTTTTATTATTATTTTGTGTGACGAATAACGTTAACAATACGTTCCGAAGTGGGTGCCAATACCAGATTGATAACAAATTCAATTACAAAGTTGATACCAATCAATCCGAAAAATACGTAGTAAACAACGTTTTGTCCGCCTGCCCAGGATACCAACGTTTCTTTAAACAAAAACCACATTGCCGCGGTAAAAAGGCCGGTATTAACAAGCGGCACTACAATGGCACTTAAAAGAACGCCTAAAAAAGAATGTCCTTTCTTTTGCAAGATTGTGGCAATTAAGCCACCAATAAATCCTGCCACCGCACCTTTTACAAGGCAAACAAGTGCAGTTAAAAACGGATTAACGTTCCATAAAATTGCCCCACCAACGTCAAATCCGGTGATACAACCGATCGTTACCACTACACCGAATACAAGGCCCAAAAATCCACCTGCACGAGGTCCAAACAAGGCACCTCCCACTACAAGGGGGATTAAAACCAGTGACAACGGAAAAGTTCCGATTTTAATCACGTAGCTGAGCAATTGCAATACGACAACCAATGCCGTTAAAATTGCTATCTGTGTAAATCGTAAAATTCTTCCTTTTTTCATTAAAAAATCACTCCTTGCTGTTGCTCATAAAAGATGCAACGCGTTTAAATATTTTTCATATATAGAATATAAAGACCGTCAAGTAAAAGATTAGGGTTAATAATAATATCGCTCTTGCAGTGAGGGATAATAACAGAGGACATTCCCCCCGTTGCCACCACTTTTGGAGTAAATCCAAGTTGGCTTGACATTCTCTCCACCATTCCGTCTATCATGGAAGCGTAGCCAAAAACGATTCCCGATTTCATACAGTCGATAGTATTTGAAGAAATTGGATTTTCCGGTGCTTCAAAGCTGATAAAAGGAAGCTGAGCCGCACTACTTGACAAAGCATTAAGAGAAATCTTAACGCCGGGGATAATGCACCCACCGATAAAACTGCCGTTTTCCAAAACAACGTTCATAGTAGTAGCAGTTCCCATATCGATAGCGATTATAGGGCCGCCATAAATATGATACGCCGCAACGGTATCGGCAACTATATCAGACCCTGCCTGAGCAGGATTATCAATCCTTAAATTAAGGCCGGTTTTTATTCCGGGGCCAACAATAAAAGGAGTTTTGCCAATAAGTCGTTCAACGCAACCTTTCATAACCAAGGTCAAAGGAGGAACAACGCTTGAAATAATTGCGCCGTCTATCTCTTTTTCGTCGATTTCCGATACTTTGAAAATATTATAAATCAAAGCGCAGTAATCATCTTCGGTTTTATTTTTGTCGGTAGAAAGTCTTGCGGTGCGGAATAGTTTATCGTCCTTATAAAGTCCAAGAACAACGTTACTGTTTCCCACGTCAATTACTAAAATCATATATATTCTCCTTAGGGTAAACTACTGCTCTCTTAACGAGATGCAATGCCTTTTATAACGTATATTATACACATTTTTCAGATTTTGTAAAATCCTATTACAAAATCACGTTAAATCCCTTTTCAACGCAAGTTACCTTGCAGGGAAGTTTTATTCCTCTTTCTCCGTCAACGGTTGTAATTATGCTTTCATCTCCGTCGATTGAGAGTTTTTTGGTTTTAAAAATTTCGATATTTTTATTATGATTATGCTTTCCCTGAGAAAACTCCAATAGCATAGGAAGCATCTCAATAGGGTTGCATTCCCTTACAAGCATAACATCAAGATATCCGTCGTTCATATCTGCTTCGGGAATAACGTTCTGAATTCCCCCTGCGTGCTTTCCGTTGAGGACAAGAAAGAAGATAAATCTTCCCTCAATTTTTCCCTCATCGTGCTCAACCGTTAAATCAAATGGTTTAATTTTTCCAAGTTCGGCAAGAGTCATAAGATAATAAGCAAGCTTGCCTGCGTTTTTCTTGAATTCCTGATTTGTTTCGTTTGAGACCCCTGCAATCATTCCTCCTGCAAAGGTATTGAGAAAATATCGTCCGTTAACTATGCCGATATCAAGCTGCTTCGTTTTGCCTGATGCGTATCTATCTGCAAGAAGTTCGGGCGTTCCCTTTAAGTTAAGAATTTTCGCAAGGTCGTTGCAGGTTCCTGCAGGAATAATTCCGATTGGAATATGGTCAAGTCCCATTTCCTTTAAATTCCCTGCAACACGGGAAACAGTTCCATCTCCCCCTGCAACAATTATTTTATCAGGATTTATATCTTTTATAACCTCTTTTGAAAAATCGCTTCTTGAGGCACCTATCATATAAGGGATAATAATTTGTTTGTTTTTATTAACCGCTTTGATAATATCGTTGGTCTTTGTTTTAATCATTCCGTTTCCTGAACGGGGATTATATATATATAAAATCTTTTCCACATTATGCCTCCTATCATTTTAATATATATATTATATTACATTATTTTCCTAATAACAATATTTTTAAAAAGAACTTTAAAAATTTTTAATAAAATGTTATTATATAAGTAACGTATTCAAAAAGGGGTGAGTAAATGAATTTTGATGATTGTCCTCAGCTACTTCGGAATTATCTTTTCTATATGTTGACAATAAAGGGCAGATCAGAAAAAACCGTTTATGAATATTATCTTGATTTGCGGTATTTTCTCAGATTTGTTAAAGGCAAAAAATCCCCCGGTTCAAAACCCGATCTGGAAAAAATAGATATAACCGATATTGATAAAGATTTTTTAAATAGTATAACCATTATCGATATTTATGAATTTCTCACCTATTTGCAAACTCAGAAAAAAGATAACGCCTCAACCCGTTCGAGAAAGGTTTCAAGCATAAAGGGGTTTTATACCTACCTCACCGTAAAGACAAACACCATCGAAAACAACCCCACCATTTCTCTTGATAATCCCAAAATCGGCAAAACCTTGCCAAAGCACCTCACTCTTGAAGAAAGTCTTGAATTATTAAACAGCGTTGACGGCGATTTTAAAGAGCGAGATTATCTTATTCTCACAATGTTTTTAAACTGTGGGCTTCGACTTTCCGAACTTTGCGGCATAAATATTTCAAATATTTCAACGGACTTTGTTCTCACCGTTACGGGTAAAGGCAATAAACAACGGCTTATTTATCTTAACGGTGCCTGTATCGAAGCGCTTAAAAACTATATGAAAGTCCGACCCGTTGACGCAGTTATTGATAAGGATGCCCTCTTTTTAAGTAAACGAAAAAAGAGAATAAGCGTTAAAACGGTTCAATATACCGTTAAAAAATATCTTGGTGCGGCGGGACTTGCATCAAAGAACTATTCGACCCATAAGCTTCGGCATACGGCGGCTACCTTAATGTATCAGCACGGCGGCGTTGATATAAGAGCGCTCCAGGTGCTTTTGGGCCACGAAAATCTTGGCACAACCCAGATCTATACCCACGTAAGTTCAGAGCAGTTAAAATCTGCAGCAGATAAAAACCCACTTTCAAAAGTCAAATCCAAAAAAATCCCGAAGGAGTAATAAAAATGAAAAAAATTATATCACTTATTTTAGCCCTATTAATGGTATTTTCCCTTTGTGCTTGCAAAAGTCAGGGAGAAAACGGAGAAATAGAAACTATCGTTGATAATTTCTTCAAATCAATCCAAAAATACGATATGAAAGAATTTGATTCTTTCTTCTATGATACAGACGAAATAAAAGCCGCAAAAATCATAGATTCAAGAACCCCTCAATATAGCTATCTGAAAGAAAAAGCAAAAGAAATGACCTATAAAATCCAGAACGTTAAAATAAATTCCTCCGAAGCTGAGGTTGAAGTTCTTTGCAGCTACTATGATATGACAAGCGTTTATTCAACTATGATGCTGAAAGCGTTTGAACTTGTTAGTGACGGAGCAGATATCTCGGTAACAGGAGAAGAATTTGATAAACTTGTAAAAAAGGCATTTGACCAGGCCCTTGCATCAAACCCACCAAAGAAAGAAAACAAAGAGATAACCCTGACTCTTAATAATAAAGATGGCAAATGGTATATTAAAGGTAGCATAGAAATTGCCGACGTTGTTACCGGTAATTTAGCAAAAACCCGTAGCGGTCTTGCCAAAGAAAACTAAAATAAAAATCCTGAGGAATAATTCCTCAGGATTTTTTTATTTAACTATTGAAAATAATGCGCCACTAAGCTTATCAAAATCTGCTATTTCGTTTCCTGTTACTATAACCTCAGTAAGAGACTTGCTCTCTTTAAGAGGTTCTAATTTTTTGATACTATTATCAGATAAGTTTACAAAAGTAAGTTCTTCAAGCTCTTTTAATGGCTCAACGTTTGAAATTTTATTTTTCGAAAGGTCGAGATTTTGAAGTCCTTCGGCTTTTTTAAGTGGTTTAATATTTTTTATTCCGTTATTGGAAAGGTTAAGTTTTTTAACATAAAGCCCCTCAACAAAGGAAATTCCGCCAATACCATTCTCAGATAAATCAAGGTAGTCAAGTTGGGATCCTTCCTTAATATCGCCAAAATCTGAAATGCTATTTTTAGAAGCGTTAAGCTCTTTCAATGCTTCAAGACGAGTAACTCCGCTAAGACTCTTAAGACCACAGTTTGAAACGTCAAGCTTCTCTATCTTGGTATTAAGGGCAAGGTTATTAAGATCTTTCAGGGTATTTCCCGATAAATTCAAATCCTTGATTAAGTAAAGTTTCTGCAAAACAGAAATATTACTTATTGCGTTATTTGAAACGTCAAGTTCAGCAAGAGATAAATGCTCTTCAAGGGGAGATAAATCGCTTATAATATTCTTGGCAAGAGAAAGTCCCAAAAGCCCCTTCATATCCCTCAAAAATTCAATATCGGTAATGCCGTTATTATCAAGGTTAAGATATTCAAGCTGCTCAAGTTCAGATAAACGAGATAGTATATCAGCATTAACCTCGCATCCCGAAAGGTTAAGAGAGGAAAGCTTTCTCTGATTTAATATAAGAGCTATATTATTTATTCCCTTTTCATCAACCAAGGTAATCTCTTTAAGATTAGGCAACCACTGAAGGTCTTCAAGACTTTTTATATCCCCTGATATTCTATTACCGGCAGCATCAAGATTTGAAATCGAGGTTATGCCCTCAATCTCAGCAGGATAAATCGCCTGACCGTAAATATTAACCTCACGTCTTATCAGTTGCTCCATTTTTTCGTCAACAAAGTCAACGTATTGGTTAGCGGTATTTATACTATATTCAAGAATAAGTTCATCGGAAATAAGTCCTTTTTCGTTTATGGCAAAGGCCTTTATGGTCACGTTGCCTGAACTTATTTTAATTGGACCGTCATAAAGCTCGGATTTAAGATTTGGGGTTGAGCCGTCCGTCGTATAATAAATTTTAACGTCCTCATCCTCGGAAGAAAGAGTAACCTTAACGGTTTTTTCGTATCTTCCCTGAGTTGGAGAACTATCAAGAGGAGAAGGTCTCTCCTTATTAAGCTGAACAAGAACGTATTCGTGGTCGATGGAATCTATAAATTCCAACGCCTTTTCAACTCTTTCGCTCTCAACGTATAGAAGAATAAGCTCTTTATAATAGTTGGTGTTGCTCTGCTGCATAGAAATTCCGTCAAGAAGAAGCTTCTCGGCTTTATCATACTCTAAAAGAGTTTTATAAACCTCAACGAGTCGAAATCTCGCATTATGATTTTTATTATCAAGAGCAAGGGCGGTATTAAGTTTTTCCGAAGCTTTTATATTATCGTTATTATTTATATCCGATACTGCGCTTCTATAATAAAATTTTGATAAAGGCCCTTTGCCAAAAAGCATAAATCCCCCTGCCAAAATAAGAATAACCAAAAGAGTAATGACAGTAGTTTTTATGAATTTTTTATCTATTTTGTATTTTATATTAAATTTCATAATATCCTCTCAAAACACATTGAATTTACTGCATTATACCATATATTTTCAAAAAAATCAAAGAATACTGTCATAAATTAACTTCTGCTTCATCGGCTCGCCGGAAGAATAGGTTATGCCATCTTTGAATATTCCTTCTGCCTTTGAAACTGCATTTTCATTATTTGTATATAATTTTGCTATTGTTTCACCTTTTATAACCTTATCCCCCGTTTTTTTGAGAAGAATAATCCCTGCAGAATAATCAATTTCATCCTCTTTTTTCTCTCTGCCCGCACCTAAAACGCAGGAAGATATTCCGCATTTTTCGCTATCAATTTTTGAGATATAGCCATCTTTATCGGCTTTTACCTCGTAAGCTATACTTGCTTTTTCGAACTTTTCGGGATTTTTTATATAGTCCACGTCTCCCCCCTGGGCTTCTACCATCTGGCAAAGCTTTTCAAAAGCCGACCCGTTTTTGATACTTTCTATTGCCATTTTTCTGCATTTTTCAATATCTCCTTTTTGAGATAAATAAAGCATATAAGCCGAAAGTTCAACGCAAATCTCTTCAAGGTCTTTTGGGCCCTCGCATTTTAAGGTTTTTATGGCTTCGATAACTTCGAGGGAGTTTCCGATAGCGTTGCCAAGAGGTATATCCATATTGGTAATAAGAGCGCAGACCTTTCGCCCTGCATTTTTGCCAATATTGACCATCTGCCTTGCAAGTTCTCTGCTCTCATCAACGCTTTTCATAAAAGCGCCGCTACCCGTTTTTACGTCAAGCAAAATCCCGTCAGACCCTGAAGCAAGTTTTTTACTCATAATACTTGATGC
>JAFZHO010000032.1 GCA_017554835.1 Clostridia bacterium | reverse complement strand
TCATCGCAAAGGTCATAGAAATACTGGTCGTGCTGATAGTGAGCAAGACGGATTGTTGTTGCTCCCATTTCGCAGATTAAATCAATATCTTCCTCGTGATGCTCAGGTAAAAGCGCGTTACCGAAGCCCCATCTATCCTGATGGCGGGAAACGCCGCGAAGTGGGTATTCTTTGCCGTTTAGGATAAATCCGTTTTCAGGGTCGATTTTAAAAGTTCTGCAACCAAAACGGGTGCAAACGTTATCGATTACTTCGCCGTTTTCCATAAGCTCTGCTTCGCAGCAGTAAAGATATGGGTCAATTTTTCCGTTCCATAGGCGAACGTTTTCGATTAGGAAATCTGCGCTGCTTTCGGAAGTTTCTACGGCTTTTAGTTCGTTTTCTTCTTTATCATATATAGCAAAACGGATTGTCTGACCTTCTTTTTTGTTTGTAAGGTAGGTTTCAACGTGAACTTTTGCGTTTTCTCCATCTATTTCGGGGGTAACGGCAATACCGGGGGCGCCGTAGTAGTCAAGATCGAAATGAGACTGGTTTACGCAGATAATATTAACGTCTCTGTATAGTCCGCCGTAGAAAGTAAAGTCTGCCATCTGAGGATATACGGTTTCGTTTGCAGAGTTATCAACTGCGATAACAAGAAGGTTCTCTTCCTGAAGGTTTTCGGTTAAATTAACGCGCCAGGTTGAATAACCGCCGTCGTGGTGAGCAAGGTTTTTGCCGTTGAGATAAACGTCGGCAGAGGAGTTTGCGCCTCTTATTTCAAGATAATAGTTATCACTTTCGGGAAGATCGGATTTTTTTAGAGTTTTTGCATAGTAGCAGGTGCCACGGTGGTAGTCGTTATTTCCGTCCTGACCATCGATAGCGTTCCATGAATGAGGAAGGTTAATTTCTTCCCAGTCAGTTGGCATCAAAGCGGGAAGCTCTGCTACGTTTTTGCCAAATGACCAATTTGAATTAATGTTAATAATATTTCTCATAGTTTTTCTCCTAAGATTCGATTAAAAATGTCCGACCACTTTCGGCAGTCGGACATTAAATTTCTTTGTTTAGTTATTATTTCCTTCTGCTTCGATTGTTTCTCTGCCTAAATCAGCGTTCATCTTAGCCAAAGTCTTTTTATCAAGGTTATAAACAAGACCAAGACCGATATACTGAAGAATAGCTGAGAATAAGAAGGTTGCTGCAACGATATATCTCATATTAACTGCAACCTGGAATAGCTGATTGCCTTCATTTTCGCCAACGTAGCCAAATGCTATCATAATAACAAGAACGAGAGATGGTCCAATACCCTGAGCAAGTTTACGGAAGAAGGAGTGAAGTGAATATACTGTTCCTTCCTCACGGGTGCCGAATTTCCATTCGTTATAGTCGATAGCATCTCCCATCATAGCCCAGGAAACAGTTGAATAAATACCAAGACCAAGTGAGAAGAATAACTGACATACGATATATATTATAAGGTCAAGATTTGTGTTATTCGGGGTGATAATGAAAAGTCCAAGACCGGAAATTATTGAAACGATTGAACCGAAGGTAGCAAGCTCTTTTTTGCCGAATTTTGCAACTGCATTACGGGCAAGAGGAGTAAATACTACGATTGGAATCATTGCAAAAAGCTGAACAATACCGGAAATCTGAACGTTTTTGAAATATGACTGGAAAACAACCGTAACAGCTGTTGTTGCGCCCTGCATACCGATAAACATACCCATTGCAGCAATAGTTGCGCCAACTGCGGGGCGGTTTTTGATAAAGTTACCGAATGCTTTGAATACGTTGAATTTTGGAGCTTCTTCGTTAAGGTTTATGGAAGTATCAACGCGGATCTCGGTGTTTTTAATCATAAACTGGAAGCATATAAAACCAAGAACACCCATAATAAGAGCGGCGATGAAAACTCTCTCACCTATTAGGTTATCCTCTGAATCGTAAATAATAAATGGAAGAATTACCATTGGAAGCATATTTCCGAAGATGGAGCCGATTGAACGCCAAGCAGAAAGAGAAGCTCTGTCTTTAGCATCGTTTGAGATAAGTGAAAGAAGTGAACCGTAAGGAACGTTTGCCACTGTATAGAAAGCATCCCAAACAACGTAGCCACCAATGAAAATCAGTGCTTTTGCAAAGGTTGGAGCGTTGGGGAATGGTAAGAAGCAGCAAGCGCCTCCAACGATAAGTCCGATTGAACCTGCCCAGATATAAGAAAGGAATTTATTTCTCTTATACTGGCGTCTGTCCGCATCGATAATAGAACCGATAAGAGGGTCGTTAATTGCGTCCCAAACCTGAACGATTATAAGAAGAAGGGCATACCATAGGTCCATCTTCATAAATTGAGTCCAGAAAATTGCCATAGTTCCTTTAAGAGCAAAGCTCATATTGCAACCAAGGTCACCTGCAGCATAAGCGATACTATCGCGAATACCGAATTTGCGATATCCGTTAGCATCAAGCTGAACTTGTTTTTTAGCCATAAAAATACCTGCCTTTTTAATTTTTTATAATATATTCATTATAATATCACGTTAAATAATTGTCAATGGAGATTATTGCTATTAAAAAAGCGAGGTGAATTTCACCTCGCTTTTTTTATTATATTATTTCAACTGCGTTTCTATCGGGGAATGGTGGGTATTCATCATCAAGAGTATCTGAATACCAATAAGCAACGGAAGAAATATCGTCCTGCAATGGACAAAATCTTCCTTCGCTTCTCCAACCAAGAGCTTGGATTGTAACCTTAAGATCTTCGTTGAAATAAACGGGATCAGTAATATGCCAACGATAAAGATTAAAATATCTTTGAGCGGCATATAGGTTATTAGTTTTCCGAACTTTATACATTCCCGCATAAGGGGTGGTATATTCGATATACTGCCCATCTACATCAAAATTATGAGAACCACAAAAATAATCCTCTGTTCCCGTTCCGCAAATAGTGGGGAAGTCTTTATCACCATCGATATAGAATTTTATTTCGCCTTCGCCCCACCAACCGTTTGATTTAACGCCCCAGTGAAGATAAGTTCCTATGTAATGGCCGCTACCTTTTATGTTATCAAGTATGGTGTATGGCTCCTTATAAGGAAGAGGATTTACGCGACGGAACTGAGCATGAAAATATAAACTGTTTTCGGGAATGACTTTTTCCTCGCAGTCTATCTGATAATAAACTTCGATTTTCTCTGGACCACGGTTTTCAACTTCTATGCGAAAACCTTTGAAATATGGCATTTCAAAATAGCAGTTCATTCCTTTTGAAGGATTCACGCAAACTGCAAGACTTGAAAGCTGTCGGTATTCGGTATATTCAGCGTTACAGAAGAAATCCGAGAGAGGACATTCAACTGCAGGGTTTTTATGACCGTCGAAATAAATTCTCAAGATGAGAAGACGGCCTGCTTTGGCGCTATCGGCTATCCATATATGCTTTATGGCACCTTGGCCTTTTATATCAGCAATAACGATAGATTCTCCCGGTTCACAGCCTTGAAAAGGATTGACTTTCCAGCCCTGCCCCAATTCTCTTGCGGCAAAAGCGCCTGATCCTTCCGTTGCCATTCCGCCCTTGCCTTTTTCGCCTTTTGGATTTTCGGCGGAGATGGAGAAAGAACGTATATTCTTTTTTGTTGTTAAATTATGCATCATAATAATTATCTCCTAAGTTTTTAACGCTAAAATAAATTTTTATTTTATTACTGAGTTATAAACATTTAAAAGATTTTTTGCAAGGCCGATGCTTCCGCTTTGCTTAACGGATTCGATAACGGATGAGCGAAGCGCTGCCATTTCTTCGGGGGATTTTTCTTTTATCATTCTGATGCATTTTGCCATTTCTTCTGCATCTTTAAAGGTATAACCGTTTACGCCGTCAATAACCTGGTCTTTATTAACCTCGTCGTATCTTTGCAAAACGGGAAGCCCCGTTGCCATTCCCTCAAGCATGGAGATTGAGTTTGTGTCCGAAAGGGAGGCAGTTATATATAAATCGCAGCAAGCATAATAAGCAGGAAGTTCATCATGCATAACTTTTCCAAGAAAAGTAACGGTATCTGAAATTCCAAGATTTTTTGCCTGGTTTTCAAGTTCCTCTTTGCAGGGACCGTCACCTATTATAACAAGGTGGATTTTTTCTTCCGCTTTTATTTCCTTTGCCCAGAAATCAAGAAGAAGGTCAACGCTTTTTTCTTTACCCAGGCGGCCTACGAAACAGGCGATGGTATAATCGTTTGGAATATTATATTTTTTATGAAATTCTTCTTTTCGTTCTGCCGAAACGTTATCGGGATTAAAGTCCTCAAGTTCAACCGCGTTTGGTATAACGGTGACTTTTTTCGTTACTCCCGCACGTTTACAAAAATCGTTGCATTTCTCGGATGGACCCGTTAAAGCGTCTGCACGGCTGGTGAGATAATATAGGTATTTATGAACTGCTTTTTTCGCCGCGGGAACAAGGGGTCTTGGGGCGATATAATATAAATAATCTTCATACATAGTATGAATAGTATAAACCAAAGGAACGTCAAGGCGTTTTGCTGCTTTTAATCCTGAAAGTCCGATTCCGAATTCGTTATGTATATGAATAATATCAGGGTCAAACTCTCTTATAAGACGAAGTCGGGAACTGCTTATGGGCGAAGAAAGAGAATAGTCATAGAACTTTTTCGACCTTGCCGCAGGGCAATGAAGAATTCCGTCTTTTATGAAATGGTGGCGGGTATTATTATCCGCAGTAACAATAAGGACCTGATGGCCTAAAGCTTCAAGACCTTCTTTAAGTATTTTAACGTGGGTAACTACCCCGTTTATCATTGGCAGATATGTTTCTGTAAAAAGAGCTATTTTCAATTTTATCCCTCTTTTAAAAATATTATCAATATATTAGCATTTTATTTTGGAAAAATCAAACTATTTTTCTAAGAGTTCTCTTCTCTTTGAAGAAGATATAAAATATTTTTTAAGATCTTCTACGTTATCTTCTTTTATTGCTTTTTTAATAAGGTCAAACTGTTTTTCAAAGTTTTCCATAGAAGAGAGCAGGTTTTCTTTATTCTGAAGAAAAAGCTGAGACCAGAGAGTTTCGTTTATATTTGCAATACGGGTAAGGTCACGGTAACTATCTCCGATAAAACTTTTGGTATCTTCGTTATGGTTATCGGAATTTATAAGAGCAACTGCAATAGCGTGGGGAAGCTGAGAGGTGAAACTTATCATCTCATCGTGAAGGGGAACGCTTATTCTTTTTATGTTCTTAAATCCGATATCAAGGGCAATTTTTTCAATTAGTTTTATATTTTCTTCTTTATTTGATTCTATTGGGGTTATAAGAAAGTTAGCGCCGGAAAAAACGGTATTAGTTGCATATTCGATGCCTTTTTTCTCACGGCCTGCCATTGGATGACAGAATATAAAATCAATATCAGAAGGCAAAAAGGAGGTTATCTCGGAAACGATATTCTGCTTAACTCCCGTTGCATCCGTTATAACGCAACCCTTTTTGAAATTACCTATATTATTTTCTACGAAGGTTTTAACAATATCGGGATAGAGGGAGATTATAACAAGGTCGGCTTCTCTGAGAAGGGCGTTGCCTTTTGTATCGCCGTTTTTAATTATGCCAAGTTCGATTGCTTTTTCAATGCTTTTTTCGTTAATGTCAATGCCGAAAACGTTTTTATATCCTGCATCCCGAAGCCCGTAGGCGAAAGAACCGCCGATTACTCCAAGACCTACGATTACAATATTTATATCTTTCATATATATTCTCCAAAAAAAGGTTTTTATTATTATATCAAAAAAAGTAGTTATTGTCATCATAGAGGGAATTTCTCTGGAAAATATTTTGTATTGACCAAAATTCGTGAAAAGTGAGATAATATCAAAGAAAAATGTCCAATTTTATCGTAAAAATTCCTCTGATATCGTTGCATTTTTAACAAAAATATGTTAAATTATAATATAAGTTATTTTAATATGGGGTTAGAATGACTATTTTTAAAGTAAAAAATATTTAACATAAAAGTCGAATTTGTAAAGGGGTAGATTATATGTCAAACAGATTATTTCAAGGTATAGTTCATCAGATGAAAGACTCTTTGGATAGAGTAATAGGCGTTATCGATGATAACGGCACGGTTATTGCATGCAGTGAGCTTTCAAAGATAGGTGAGTCAAGAGAGCAGATTATTATTGACTTATCTTATACTATGGACGTTACCACTTATGACGGTTATACCTATAAACCACTTAGCGGAAAAGCTCATCTTGATTACGCTGTGTTCGTTGAGGGAGTTGACGAGGTAGCTGCAACATTTGTTAATATACTTACTATTTCTCTTTGCACCGTTAAGCAGTATTACGACGAAAAATACGATAAATCCAATTTCGTAAAGAATATTATTCTTGATAATATTCTCCCCGGAGATATTTTTATAAAATGTAAAGAACTTCATTTCGATGGAGACGTTTCAAGGGTAGCTATTCTTATAAGAGTTCTTGAAAAATCTGATATCTCTATATTCGAGATTCTTAAGACTCTTTTCCCCGAAAAGCATAAAGACTTTATTATCAGTATAAACGAGTCTGATATTGTTCTTGTTAAAGAAGTTAAAGAGGACGTTGAATCCGAGACTCTTGAGCAGCTTGCAAGAAGCATTTCAGATACTCTTAACAGCGAATTTTATACGAAGGTTAATATCGGTATCGGTATGGTTGCCTATAATATTAAAGAACTTGCAAAATCCTTTAAAGAGGCCCAGGTTGCCCTTGAGGTTGGCAAGGTTTTTGACGTTGAAAAATCCATAGTTTCTTATGAGGATTTGGGAATCGGAAGACTTATTTATCAGCTTCCAACTACTCTTTGCGAAATGTTCCTTAACGAAGTTTTCAAAAAAGATTCTATCGAATCTCTTGACCAGGAAACATTATTCACCATTCAGAAATTCTTTGAAAATAATCTTAACGTTTCTGAAACCTCAAGAAAACTTTTTGTTCATAGAAATACGTTGGTTTACAGACTTGAAAAAATCAGAAAGATAACAGGCCTTGACCTTAGAGAGTTTGACCATGCAATCGTATTTAAGGTTGCACTTATGGTTAAGAAATATCTTGTTTCAAATCCTGCTAAATTCTAATTTTAAAGGTTGCAAACAGTAACCTTATAATCACCTTGGGAGGCAAATAATGATAGAATTGCGCGACGTGCATAAGGTTTATTCCAATGGAACAAATGCACTTAAAGGTATAGATATTAATATAGACCAAGGGGAGTTTCTCTTTATAGTGGGACCTTCCGGCGCAGGCAAAAGTACTTTTACGAAACTTTTGCTCAGGGAAGAGACGCCTTCTTCCGGAAGCGTTATGGTAAATGGTTATAATTTAGTTAAAATGCGTCGTTCTAAGATACCTTATCTTCGTAGAACCATCGGAGTGGTATTTCAGGATTTTCGTCTTATTGATAATAAGACGATTTACGAAAACGTTGCATTTGCTATGAGAGTTATTGGAGCGTCGCCAAAAAATATAAGAAAAAGAGTTCCCTACGTTCTGGGACTTGTTGGTCTTGCCTCAAAGGCGAAATCCTTTCCAAGAGAGATTTCCGGTGGCGAGCAGCAGAGGGTTGCTCTTGCAAGAGCCCTCGTTAATAACCCTGCCATAATAATCGCAGATGAGCCAACGGGTAACGTTGACCCGCAGATGTCCCGGGAGATTATGGACCTTCTATGCGAAATAAATAAAAGGGGAACAACGGTTCTCGTCGTTACCCACGACCACGATATCGTTCAAGAATATGATAAAAGAGTTATCACTATTAAGGACGGCGTCATAGTTTCTGATAAAGAAGGTGGCAAATAATGGGCGAAAGATTAAGTTATTTTTTAAAAGACGTTTTTAAAAGCATCTGGAGAAATAGAATGATGGCTCTTGCTTCATTATTTGTTCTTGTTTCTTGTATGCTTATTATGGGAACGTCGGTTATTATTTCATTTAATATAAACGCAGTTGCCGAAAAAATCGAAAATCAGAACGAAATCGTTATTTTCCTTAGGGACGATATAACTCAGGCAGAGCTTACTGACCTTGAACGCTCCATAGAGAGAGATAGCAGAATAACAAAAAGCATTTATTTTTCAAAGGAGCAGGCCCTTCAGGAATATATTGAGCAGCAGGACGGAGACGAGTATCTTTATGAGAGTTTAAAGGAAGATAACGTTCTTCCTGCTTCCTTCCGACTCAGTTTTGATAATTCAGACGGTAAAATCTCTGACTCGGTTTCAACTTTTGAAAAAATGGCAGGCGTTGAAAAAATAAGATTTAATAAAGACCTGGTTGATAAGGTTGATAATTTCAGCAAAATTATTAATTTCGTTGGAATTTGGCTTATTATCGTTCTTGCCATAGTATCTTTATTTATAATTCAGAATACTATTAAAATAGCACTTTTCACAAGAAAGAAAGAAATCAACATTATGAAATACGTAGGTGCAACCGACTCCTTTATTCAGGCGCCTTTTGTTCTTGAAGGGGTTTTAATCGGAATTGTTTCATCTGCGGTTGCATTCGGAATTCAGTATATTCTTTATCAGAAGGTTATAAGTGGAATTCTTGATAGTTTTGGAATTGATCTTATTTCCGCAGTTCCTTTCTCGGAAATGCAGTTATATATTCTTGTCCCCTTTGCGTTGACGGGGCTTATTGTTGGAGGAATCGGAAGTTTGATGTCTATCCGCAAATATTTGCAGGTTTAGGAGTGATAATATGAAAAACAAAGTTGGTAAAAAGATTATCTCGTTTTTGCTTATTTTTTCATTTTTGATATCCTTAGGATTCACCGTTTTTGCAAGTCAGGCAGATAATTTGCGTCAAGAACTTGACGATATTTCTCAAAAGCAGCAGGAATATAAGGATAAAATTGAGGAATCAAAGCAAGATATTAAAGAAAAAGAAAACGAAAAAGAAAATCTTGATAACTACCTTAACGCAACAAAAGACAAAATAGACGTTTATGATGAAATGATAGATAAACTTGATGATGAGTTGGATGCTCTTGAAGAAGATCTTGCTTCTGCTGAGGATGAGCTCGAATCTCAGATTGAAGTTTATAAAAAAAGAATCCGTTCTTCTTATATGGACGGAGAAGTGAGTTTTCTTGAGGTTTTATTCGACTCGGGAACGGTAAGCGAATTTCTCGTTAGACTTGATAGCCAGAGAAGAATTGCCGAAAACGATAAAAAAATTATTGAAAATATGGAAGAAGTAAAAAAGAAAATATCTGCTTCCGTATCTTCTGTTCAGACTAAAAAGAATCAGCAGACATCACTAAAAGCAAATCTTCAGTCAGAAAAGAAAAACTACGAAAAAGAATTGAAACAAGCAGAAAACGCAATTTCAAGACTTGAAAACGACGTTGCTGCTTATACCAAAAAACTTGAAAAAATCGAGCAGGATGAAGAAAGAATCAGAAACGAAATCAAAAATCTTTCCAATAGCAATTCTGCATACGTTGGTGGAGAATTTGCATGGCCGCTACCGGGATATACCAGGATTTCTTCTCCATACGGAATGAGAGTTCACCCTGTTGTTGGCGGTAACAGATTCCATAACGGTATCGACCTTCCCGCACCAAAGGGAACAAAAATCGTTGCCGCAAATAGTGGCAAAATTATTAAAAAGCAGTATTCAAGTTCCTGGGGAAATTACGTGGTTATTGACCACGGCGGCGGAAAAACAACCCTTTATGCCCATGCCTCCGCTTTTGCGAAGATTTCTGTTGGAGATACTGTTGAAAGAGGTCAGACCATTGCCTACGTTGGAACTACGGGCTGGTCAACGGGTAACCATCTTCATTTTTCTATTATGGTAAACGGAGATTACGTAAACCCAACTACCTATTACTAATCACGGGAGATAACTTATGAAGAAAAAAATAAATCTTACAACGGCAATATTTTTTATAACTGCGGCGGCAATTATCTCTATTGCTCTGACCTACGTTTATTTCACGACTGCCGTTAAAGACCTTAGCGTAAAGGCGGATAAGTATGCTAAACTTGACCTTGTCAGCCAGATTGTTGAGAATAAATACGTAAAAGATATTGATTCAAGAAAACTTGAAGACGGAATTATAATGGGCTATATGTATGGCCTTGGGGATAGGCATAGCGCTTATCTTAGTAAAGAGGCCTTCAGCGAAAACGTAAAAAGTGGCGAGGGTAAATATCAGGGAATCGGCGTTAGCGTAACTAAAGATGATTCCGGATATATAAAAATTTATAACGTTTTGAAAAATTCTCCTGCTGATAAAGTGGGAATCAAAAACGGCGATATAATTATTGAGGTTGAGGGCGAGGACGTTTTTACTCTCGGGTATGAAAATGCATCAAATAAGCTTCTTGGCAAGCTTGGAACGATTTCCAAGTTCAAGGTGCAGAGAAATAAAACGGAACTTATTGATTTTGAGGTTGTCCGTCAGGAGTTCGATATTGAAACCGTAGAATATAGAATGATGGAAAATAATATCGGTTTTATCAGAATATCTCAGTTTATAAATAATACTGATGTTGATTTTAAAGCAGCGGTTGATGACCTTAAATCAAAAGGCGCTCAGAAACTTATATTCGATTTGAGATATAATCCCGGTGGGTCATTGGAAGTTATAGTAAATATTCTTGATTATCTTCTTCCCGAGGGAAATATAGCAACTATAAAAGATAAAAACGGCGTTGAAAAAGAATTCAAATCCGATGCAAAATGTGTTCAGATGCCTATGGCAGTAATCGTTAACGGTAGTTCGGCAAGTGCATCAGAGTTATTTTCTGCGGCATTAAGAGATTATAGAATGGCAACTATCGTAGGAACCAGAACCTACGGAAAGGGAACTGCTCAGGAGACTATCGCTCTTGGCGATGGAACGGCTATTATTCTGACTGTTGATATGTATATGCCTCCAAACGGCACTAACTACGATGGAATTGGAATTATGCCCGATATTCCCGTTACCCCCGAAAACGAAAGTCAGATAGATTTTTATAATCTTTCTGAGGCAGATGATATTCAACTTCAAAAAGCAATTTCTGCATTGAAATAAAAAAACGGTGAAGGTTTTACCTTCACCGTTTTTTATAAACCAAAATTTCAAATTCAATTTTCGTTTCAAGTTTTTCTAAATTATTTAATTTTTCCTGGTCGGTTTTTGAGGTTTTATAATAATAGGGCGTCATTTTGAAGAGATTTTCCATATCATTATGGTCAGTAAGGGTAATATTACTTTGGGCTATTACCTTATCGATAAAGGAAAATCCGTTTATTTCGTAATCCTTATGCTGATTTTTATAAGGGGTTTCATAAATAGCGCTTTTAAGCTCCCAAAGATGATTTTCTCCCGGAATAACGAGAATTAAAAGCCCGTCTTTTTTTATTATTCTCTGATATTCTTCTTCTTTGAAAGGAGCGAAAATATTCAAAACCACGTTGCAGCTTTCTTCTCTTGCGGGAATATCAAATATACTTGCGACGGCAAATTCTATATCCTTATTTCTTCTGCCTGCTTTTGAGAGGGCAAATTTTGAAATATCAATTCCAAAAACATTGAAATTAAGATTTTTTCCCTCAAGATATTGATTAAGGGCGCAGGTATAATATCCTTCGCCGCATCCCGTATCCAGAATGGCGTTATAGTTTTCTTTATCTATATGCTTATAAACGGTTTCGTTTATGCTCCGGGAAAGAATGCTATAATACCCCTTATCAAGAAACTCTTTTCGGGAATTAACCATAAGCTTGTTATCTCCCGGAAGAGTGGAGTTTTTAGAATTTGATAAAAGAAGATTAACGTAGCCGTCCTTTGAAATATCGAAGGAATGGTTTTTTTCACATTTATAGCAGTTATTTTGCTTTTTTAAATTTTTTTTACAAACGGGACAGATAAATAAACTCATAGCAAAAAACTCCTTTCTGATGATTATTATACACCTTAAATAAAAATGTTGCAATTTTTAAATTTTGTGGTATAATATAGCGTAGAAAGTTAAATTATAGTTTGTATGATGTTAAAGAGTGGGTCTTCCCACTCTTTATTGTTTGATTGGAGGAGTTTTTTTGAAGACATCAGATCTTTTAGATGCGGTCAGAGAATTTGCATCTCCCATAGCAAAAGAGAGAGAACTTGAAATCTGGGACGTTGAATTCAAAAAAGAGGGACCTTATTATTATCTTCGGGTTTTTCTTGACGGGGAAAAAAGCGTAACAATTGAGGACCTTGAAATTATTACCCGAAAACTGAATAAATTTCTCGACGAAAAAGACCCCGTTGAAAAGGCCTATATTCTGGACGTTTCTTCCGTGGGAATTGATAAGCCCCTTAAATTCGACAAGGACTTTGAAAAAGCAATTGGCCAAAAAGTTTACGTCAAACTTTTTTCCGCCATCGATAAGGAAAAAGAATTTATCGGTGCTTTAAAAAGCCACGAGGACGGCAAAATAATTATAACCACCGAAAACGGTGAAAAAGAATTTGTAAAATCAGATATTTCAACCATTCATATTATAGGTGAAATATCTTTTAATGAATGATAAAAAACAATTTAGGAGGATAAATAGAAAAGTGAACAAGGATTTTTTTACAGCACTTGACTTGCTGGAACAGGAAAAAGGTATACCAAAGGATTACATGATAGAAAAAGTAGAAGCAGCTCTTGCTTCCGCTTGTAAAAAAGATTTCGGAGTTGGGGATAACGTTGTTGTCCGCCTTAACGAAAAAAGATTTGATTTTAAGGTTTGTCTTAAAAAGACCGTTGTTGAACTTGTTGAGGACCCTCAGCTTGAAATTTCTCTTGAAGATGCAAGACAAAAATCAAAGAAATACGAAATCGGCGACGTTGTTGAAGTAGAAATTCAGACTAAGAATTTTGGTCGTATTGCTGCCCAGACTGCAAAGCAGGTTATTATTCAGGGCATAAGAGAAGCAGAAAAAATACCTCTATTCAACGAGCTTTCTTCAAAAAATCAGGAGCTTATAACGGGTATTGTTCAGAGAGTTGACCAGCTTAACGGCAACGCTATTATCGAAATCGGCGGAAAAACCGAGCTTATGCTACTAAGCCGTGAGCAGATTCCCGGCGAATCAATTCAGGTTGGCGATTCATTGAAGGTATTTGTTTCTGACGTTAAAAAAGGCGTTAAAGGTCCTATGGTGAATATTTCAAGAATTCATCCCGGATTTGTTAAAAGACTTTTTGAAATCAACGTTCCCGAAATTTATGACGGAGTGGTTGAAGTTAAATCAGTTGCAAGAGAAGCAGGTCTTCGCACTAAAATCGCAGTATGGTCAAAGGATGAAAACGTTGATGCAGTTGGCGCTTGTATCGGACCTAAGAGCTCAAGAGTTACTGCTATTCTCAACGAGATGAAAGGCGAGAAAATTGATATTATCAAATATAGCGAAGATATGTCAGAATACGTTAAGGCAGCACTATCACCTGCAGAGGTTATAAAAGTTACCGTTAATAATGATGAGAGAATCTGCTGCGTTGAAGTTCCCGAAAGCCAGTTATCGCTTGCTATCGGTAAAGAAGGCCAGAACGCCCGTCTTGCCGCTAAGTTAACAGGGATGAAAGTTGATATAAAACCAATTATCGGCGAATAATTTCGGAAAGGAAAATAAAGATATGCCAAAAAAAATACCTATGAGAATGTGTGTGGGCTGTCTTTCTATGTTTTCGAAAAGAGAGCTTGTCAGAGTGGTTAAGAATAAAGCCGGAGAAATTAATATAGATTTCACGGGGAAAATGGCAGGCAGAGGTGCATATATCTGCAAGAATATGGACTGCCTTGAAAAAGCCATTAAAACAAAGAAACTTGAAAGAACCTTTGATATGAAAATACCCGATGAAGTTTATGAGAATTTAAAAGAGGAGCTTTCAAAAGGTGAATGATAAATTTTTATCTATGATTTCATTATCAAAAAAAGCAGGAAAATGCTTTGGCGGTGCTTTTCTTACCGACCAGTATATAAAAAGCGGCAAGGCAAAGCTTGTTCTGCTTTCGGGCGACGTGGGAAAAAATAATAAAAACGATATTATAAACGCCTGCAAATATAATAATGTTGAAATTATTGAGACGGAATATTCAAAGGATGAGTTAGGAAGTTGCCTTGGAAAAGAAAAATGCGTTTCGATAGTTATAACTGACGAAAATTTCAAAAATGCATTGCTTAAAATAAAAGCGATTAATCGGGAAATGGAGGATTTCAAAGATGGCCATCGAGAATAAATATAGAATTCACGAATTTGCAAAAGATATGAACCTTAAAAGCAAGGACGTTATGGCTCTTATCGGAGATAAATTCGAAATGCCAAAAAATCATATGCAGATTCTCACAATGGAAGAGCTTGATTTTTTATTTGATTATTATACCAAAGAGAATATGGTTGAATCTTTTGACGAATATATAAGAGAGGGCTTTGAAGCGGCAGAAAAGCAAAAAGCAGAGCAGAAAAAAGCCGAAGAAGAGGCAAAACCTCAGAAAACCGAAAAGAAACCTTCTCCTTCAAAAGAAAAAGCCGAAACCAAAAAACCTGAAAATAAAAAACAGGTTGAAAGCAAAAAAGAAGACGCTCCAAAAGAAGATAAAGAAAAACCCGGTATCAGATATATTGATACTAAAGAGCGTAACGTTGACCTTTCTAAATATGATGAAAAGCTTGAGGATTTAGCGCCTGAAAGAGCTAAGAAAATGTCTGCAAACGCTAATCTTAAGCAGAAAATCAAAAAAGGCAACAAAAATGATAAATTCAATAAAAAGAATACCGAGGCAGAAAAACTTAAAAAGCTTGAGCTTGAAAAAGCAAAAATCAAACATCAGTTGAAGGTTAAAATTCCTGATGAGATTTCTGTTACCGAGCTTGCAAAAATGCTTAAAGTAACTAACGCCGACCTTATTAAAAAGCTTATGACTCTTGGCGTTATGGCGGCGGCAGGTCAGATAATTGACTTTGATACTGCTGCTATCGCCGCTGAGGAGTTTGGGGCAAAGGTTGAGAGAGAAATCGTTGTTACAATTGAGGAAAAACTTTTCGACGAGAGCGAAGATAAGGAAGAAAACTTAAAAGACAGACCTCCCGTTGTTGTTGTTATGGGTCACGTTGACCACGGT
>JAFZHO010000031.1 GCA_017554835.1 Clostridia bacterium | reverse complement strand
TAACTGCTTCTTTATATAATTCATCGCATTTGTTGGTGGGAATACCGATTAGTTTCACGCCATTATCAAAGGTTTTTGAAAAATTCGCATTACCATATTGAATAACTCTCACCGAAAGCCCCATCTCAACACAAAGCTCACAAAGACGGGTTATATAAGTCTGAATTCCGCCTACTTTGGGAACCTCACCTTTTTCGTCATAATAATATGAATATAAAATATCAACTGTCGGCATTTTTATACCCCTTTTTCAGAATTATTTATTTAAACATTCCAAGGATTTTTCTGCAATTTTGCTATATAAATATATATCCGTTTTTTCGGACTGAGCAACTTTTTTCATATTCTCGTATTTATCCGTAAAACGAAGTTCTGATATTTTTTCTATCAGGTTTTCTTTCGTAACAGGAAAAACAAAATCACTATTTCCACCGTTATTGACGTGGTCCATACCTTCCCATTTTTCGAAAACGCAAGGAACCTTTGAGGCGCACGCCTGCTCCCATAATACCGAATGCTGCCCGGGAAAGAACACCAAATCAGCAGAGAAGAAATAATCATATACTCTATCTGAATCTATCCATCCGATATAAATAATATTTTTATTTTCTGAAAGGATTTTTTCAAACTCTTCTTTTATATCGTCGCTAACGCTTCCAAAAACGAGAAGTTTCGTTCCTTCCATTTCTCTGCATGCATCCATCAGAATATGAATTTTCTTCTTTTTATCGATTTTTCCACCTGTAACAATAAGAAAATCATTATCAGAAACATTATATTTTTCTCTTATTTCTTTTCTGATTTTATCTTTATTTTCAAAATCGATTTTCTCATCATCCGCTCCCATTATAAGAACGTCCAGTTTTTCCATAGGGATTTTGAAATAATCGTTGGCGTATTTTTTTCTCCAGGGAGTAACGCCGTAAAACTTTGTCACATAAGGAACAGCCCTTCTATTTACTCTTCTATAAAACGCTCTTACAATATATTCTTTAAGATTATTGCAAGAAAAACCTATATTATAGTCAAGGTGATTATCCTGAACTATAACGCAATTCGGGTTTAGCTTTTTATATTTTATAACGTCGTAAATAGTTGTGCTGACAAGGCCGTGATGAAATATCATATCCGGTTTTATTTCTTTTAGAATATCAAATACCTCAAGGCGTGAATTAAGATTCTTTAAAATAATATTGGAATAATACCTCTTTTTAAGACGAATAACCTTAATACCATCGTCAAGAAAATATTCTTTACACTCTGTTTCCACGATTTTGCCATCTTTATGCATCAGATTTGTTGCTATAAAAGTTATATCGTGACCAAGTTTTCTCTGATATTTGGGCAGAAGGTTATCCTGATATCCCCAGTAATCATTATAGGGTGCATTTGGTGCTATATGAACTATTTTCATACAATTCTATATACTCCTTGAATTTATCATTCATATCAAAATTTTTCGCCCTTAAAACGCAGTTCTCTTTGGAATAGGGCTTTGTTTCAACAATGCGGATAATCTCTTTTTCAAAAGCATCAATATCATCGCAAGAAACAACTGATCCGCAGTTTTCGTCAATTATTTCCGGGCTTCCTCCCGTATTAAAAGTCAAAACGGGAGTTCCGCAAGCGAGAGATTCTATATTAACGGTAGGAAAGTTTTCTTCCCTTGTCGGATTTGCAAAAATATCTGCAGCAGAATAAATTTCTGCAAGTTCTTTCTGATTCTGAGTTCTATGGATTGAGAGTATATTATCAGGCAGTTTTTCATCGGTTAAACTATCTGTTCCAACGAGAACAATTTTATAGTTTTCAGGCAATCTTTTTGAAAGTTCAACGAAAACGTCAAGCCCCTTTCTCTCTCCCCAACCGAATGAAACGCCAAGAACTATATATTTATCCTGCAAATTATATTTTTCTCTGAAAGAGCTTTCTCCTTGCTTAAATATAGAAAGGTCGATTCCGTTATTTATAACCTTTACGGGATAGTTTTTGAGGAAAGACTCTTTAACAAGCTCAGATAGCCACTTTGACGGGGTTACAATAGTCATTTCCTTCGGTTTATTAAATAAGGTCTTTTTCATTTCATAGCTATTTTTGGTGTTATCTATTCTGCTTTTTGGATAAATATCAAGCTGAGGACAGGAATAACAGCCACTTTTCCATTTATCGCATTTCGCCATTATAAAATGAGGACAATGCCCCGTAAAAGCCCAGCAGTCGTGAAGCGTCCATACTACCTTGATATCATTTTTCTCTATATAGTCAAAAAGCATGGGCAGGCAAATACAGAAATTATTCAGATTATGAAGGTGAATAACGTCGGGTTTGAACTTCTTCAAATCTTTTATAAGCTGCATTGTTCCCAAGGTGGAATATTTTCCGTTATTTCCGAAAAAACTGCCAAGAACATAATGAACTGCATTTTCAAGATACCATCCATAATATTTATGACCCTCTTTGGCAGGGGTATTTTTTCTATATTTTATATTGAAAACGTTTGTTGAATATGTTTTTACCTCATGGCCTTTTTGGCGTGCACAATCTGCAATATTTTGCATAATTTTTCCCGTGCTGCCATAGGAAATCATATTTATCTCTGCAATTTTCATTTCTTCACCTTAACATATCAAGGATAATTTTTGTTTGAGTTACCTCATTTTTATTATTCAAAACAAAATCCTTTGCTTTTTCTGCCTTCTCTTTTGCAGAAGTTTCATTCCGGCAAACTTCAAGAAGCTTATCTTTGAGAATCTCTACGGAATTATCTTTTACGTAGAAAATATAATCATCATATTCATCAGGGATTCCCGGAAGCTTATATGCAACAACGGGGATTCCCGTAGAAAGATATTCCAGATTTTTTGATGGAAAACTATATTTCGTAAACTCCTCGTTTGCCTGCCGAGGATTAACAAGACAAGAGGCCCTTTGCTGAAGTTTTAAAATTTCTTCTCTTGGAAGCTGCCCTTTATAAATAATTCTTGAATCTTTTTTTGCTTCCTCCATTATTTCATCCTTGCTATCTCCGATTCCGCAAATAATAAGGCGGTAATCTTCATTATCAATCATTTTAAAAGCAGAAACAAGATTCATAATCCCGAATCGTTTATGTAACGTTCCTGTATAGAGAATGTTTTTTGTATCACTTTTTTCAAAGGCAATATTATCTATATGAGTAGAAATTCCCTCAACTACGCAAAACGGTTTTTTAATACCCATATAATCTGCCATGTGTTTTGTTAAAAGAACAAAATAATCAATGCAATCTATTCTTGAGTATGAATCCGATGCCAGGAATTTTTCAAAAAGTTTCTGAGTCATACTCTTTTTCGAGGAGAGACTTGTCATATCAGGCAAATCTGCTATAATGGCGCAAACCTTTACATTCGGAAAGTTCTTTTTAAGTTTTTCAACTGCCTTCATAAAAGGTGATGAAACGGTATAAACGAACAAGGTTTTTTCATCGTCACTTTTTTTATACCATCTCAAAAGGGCTTTATAGATTTTGGTCGGTTGCAAAAATTTTCGAAGGAATTTAATATTGCAAAACCCCACGTTTATATTATCATCAGAATAATCAGTAGCAAAAACGCCTTCTTTAATGAAAGGTTCTTTATAATACTGAGGAAAGCTACCAATAGGAAGAATATTTATAAGTTCTACTTTTTCGCAAAGATTCTTGCAGAACCCGTTATATAAATGCCACTGAAAAGCATTCGCTGCATCTTGCATATTATTTGATGACAAGGTGCGAACCTTTTCATCCATAGAAGCAGGAATCAAGGTTGAAAGAAATCCATATTGCATTTTCACGTCCTCCTATCTGAAATTTTTTGCCCCCTTAACCATAATTTTATACGCTTTGAATGGGGAAGTATTATATGATTTATATCTTCTGAGCGCATCCTGCAAGCAGAGTAAGCGCCACCACTTTTTTGATATTGCTTTATATAAAGCGCCCTGGTCGTTTAGGTATTTTTCATCATAGCCGCAATTCCAGGTTGATTCTCTATCGTTTGTCAGTTTTGCTATGTAATCAGTTACGGCATATATCTTTAAGTTATTATTAAGACAAGCGGTAAGGAAAAGATTATCTTCTCCGTGACAATATTTTGTTCCGCCGCCAAAGCATTGGTTAAAATAAATCCCATTATTTTTAATACTTTCAAGCTTAAACGCTATTCTTGCAGTGCCGTATCGAAGATAGTTGAGTCGATTAACCTTCATATCTTTTTTAATAACGTATCTTTCGGGGTTTTCTTCTTCCAGATTAAAGATAATTATATCTGCATCGGGATATCTTTCAAAAGCGCTTGAAACAATCTGGCAATAATTATCATAATAAACCATATCATCATCAGCAATAAGACAAATATCCCCGTCTGCTCTCATAAGGGCATTATTTCTGTTAAGTCCCACTCCTCTTTCGTTGAAAGAAAGCCATTTAATTTCATTTTCGTCGATTTTGATATCTTCTATCAGGTTTTTATCACACTGGTTTCCAACAATGGCACAAGACCTGATATTCATTTTTTCTATCAAAGAATAATCGCTTTGATTCATTGTTGCAACAAGAACCTGAATTTTCATTATGTTTATCCTCTCTTAACGTATTTTAATTTTTTATAAACGCCAAAAAACATATTTCTCATCATTAAAAAGAACGACGAGACAGGATTTTTATTTTCACATATACGAAATAATTTATAATGCCATTTAATAAGTTGAGAGTAGCCGTGATTACTTATAGAACCTTCTCTTTTGCGATACATTCCAAGGTCTTCATCAAGTAAAAAGCAATCCTCTTTTTTTATAATCTTGAGCCACATAGCATAATCGTTATTCTTTTTGATGGGCGTGATTTCTAAATCTCCTATAACCTCAGAATCATACATAACCGTAAGGCACCCCGGCCAACAATAGTTGAACATACCTGTTTTTGTTATATGAGAAGGCCCTGTAACGAAGGTTCCATTCGGCTCTGAATTTTCATTTATTTCGTGATAATTCGTATAGGAAAAACTATATCCGTTCTTCTCCATAAAAAGAATTTGCCGAAAAATCTTATCCTCTTTCCAAAGGTCGTCGCTATCAAGAAAAGCAATCCATCTGCCTTTTGCTTCCTTCAGTGCTCTGTTTCTTGAAACTGCCGCTCCAGAATTTTTTTCGTTTTTTAAATATTTGATTCTGCTATCGGAAAACTGCGAAACTATTTCATCAGTATTATCAGTTGAACAATCATCAACAATAATCATTTCCCAATTCTGATAGGTTTGATTAAGAACACTTTTGATGGTTTCCCCAATAAAATTAGCTGTGTTATATGATGGAGTAATGATAGAAACTAAATCATTCATTATTGTCACCCTCATCAATTATTCTGCAAGGAATTCCAACAGCAGTTTTCCCTTCGGGAATATCGCAATTTATAAGTGCACAAGCTCCAACAACAGCATTTTTGCCGATTGTAACTCCTTTTTTTTCGGGGTCTTTGTTCTTGCTTATAATATTTGCCCTCATACCGATATAAGCACCGTCATCAATCGTGATAGGAAGATGCTCCTGATTACGTCCATGGCAAGCAAAAAATACGCCGTAAGAAATAATAACGTTGTTTCCAATTTTTAAAAGGTCGTAACACATATCATCAAGATAACATCTCATTCCGATAAAGGTTTTTTTGCCGATTTTAAACCCACAAAGTCGGTATATTAATATACGTAGCCAGTTAATAGGGCAATTTGCAGCAACTTTATTTGTGAGTGATTTTCTAAAAGGTTTCATAATAATTTTCCATAAGGAATAATTATAATAATAAGGTGCAGGTCTTTTATGAGTTTTTTCATATATGAATTTCAAAAGCTTCATTTTGGCCCTCCTTTTGATATATCTATCAGATAATATAATAATGGCATTTTATCTTATCTATTATACAACAAAAAAGCAGAAATGGCAATTGCTTAAGCACCATTTCTGCTTTATTATAGTTATTTTTTTGCAATAAAATTATCTGTTAAGAATCAATTTGGTAAGTTCAACCGGTTCAACGATTTTTCCATCTTTATAAACGCGCATATTTCCTGATGCGATTTCATCAATAAGAATTACTTCATCGTTGTTATAGCCAAACTCGAATTTAATATCCCAAAGGTCAAGACCAATTGTTTTTAAATCGTCTGCAACGATTTTAGTGATAGCAAGAGTCTGTTTTTTCATGCTCTGGAACATTTCTTCACTCATAACTCCAAGAGCTGCAAGACCTTCACTTGTAACAAGTGGATCACCTTTTTCATCGTTTTTGAAAGTGCATTCAACGTATCCACCTTCAAGTGGAGTGCCATCTGCAATATATTCGCCGTATCTGCGGATAAAGCTTCCTGTTGCAACTAATCTGCAAATTACTTCAAGACCATGGCCAAAAACTTTTCCGGGAAGAACTTCCATAGTTGCATTTTCAACATCTGCACTAACATAATGAGTCTTAATTCCGGCTTTTTTAAGTAAGTCAAAATAATAAACAGAAGTTCTAAGGTTCGCTTTACCAATACCTTCGATTTTTAAACCAACTGAGTTTTCTCCGGGGTCAAATACGCCATCTTTACCTGTGCAATCGTCTTTGAATTCAAGCATAACGTTGCCATTGTCAAGAGCGTAAACGTCTTTAGTTTTACCTTCGTAAATCTTTTTCATAAATAAGACTCCTTTATATTTAAATATTTAACGTCATAAAAAGCAAAAATCCTGTCTATCGACAGGATTTTTACCTTGGCAGGGGCAGAAGGAATCGAACCCTCGGCACGCGGTTTTGGAGACCGCTGCTCTACCTGCTGAGCTATACCCCTAAAGATTGGTGGGCCATCAGGGACTCGAACCCCGGACCTGTCGGTTATGAGCCGAATGCTCTAACCAGCTGAGCTAATGGCCCAAACTTATCCTACGGAAAATATTCCGTAGGATAATGTGGCT
>JAFZHO010000030.1 GCA_017554835.1 Clostridia bacterium | reverse complement strand
GAGCGTGCAGCGTTATCTATGAGTATGTGTCTTGGTAGATTTATAAAATTGAATAACGCGGACTTGTTTTATTAAAGAAAAACCCTTCGGAAAATTCCGAAGGGTTTTTTAGTTAATATTATTTTTCAAAATATGGGATAAAATCTATCTGGCGGTTAGTGATATTTGATTTAATGAGTTGAACGAGAATTTTATCACCGAGGCGATATGTTTTGCCTTTTCTTTCCCCTTTTAGCATTAGCATATCTTCTATATATTCGTAGTAATCATCTCTCAAATCGCTAACGTGAACAAGGCCCTCGATGGTGTTTTCAAGTTTTACGAAAAAGCCGAAATCCGAAACCCCCGAAATAATTCCCTCGAAGATTTCTCCTACCTTGTCGGACATAAAGTCTGCCATATATAATTTATCAATATCTCTTTCGGCGTTTGTTGCGTTATATTCTTTTTCGCTTGATTTTTCGGCGGCAGAAGAGACGAATTCTTCAAGAAGGGGGAGATTTTTTTCTTCGATTTCGCCGTCAAGATGCTTTTTAAGCATACGGTGAACCACAAGGTCTGGATAACGCCTTATGGGCGAAGTGAAATGAAGATAATACTGAAGATTTAACCCGAAATGACCGAGACACTCGCTATCGTATCGTGCCTTTTGCATAGAACGAAGGGCAATTGCAGATAAAACGGTTTCAAGGTCGGTTCCTTTTATGCTTTTGAGAAGCATATCAATAGAGGAAGAATAGAGTTTTCCGCCACTTGTTTTAATTTTTATGCCAAGAAGCTTTGCCGTTTTTATGAGACGGTTTGTTTTTGCCTCGTCGGGCTCTTCGTGAACTCGGTAAACGCAGGGGGTATAAGTGAAGAACATATATTTTGCAATAGACTCGTTTGCAAGAATCATAAAGTTCTCGATTATTCTATCGGAAATGCCCCGTTCTCTCTCTATAATATCTGAGATTTTATCGTTTTCGATTATTATTTTCGCCTCGGGAACGTCAAAGTCGAGGATACCACGTTTTTCTTTTGCTATATCTATAATTTTTGAAAGCTCGTGGATATTATGGATTTCCGTCATTAAATCCTTATATTTTTCCAGGATTTCTTCCGACGCTTTGTTTTCCAGAATATCGTTTATCTCGGAATAAATTCCTTTTATTCTTGATTTGATATATGATTTTTTAACGTAATAGTCTATAACCTCGCCATCTTTATTAACTGTCATAAAGCAGGAAAGAGTAAGACGGATTTCACCGGGGTTTAACGAACAGATAAAGTTTGAAAGTTCAAAGGGAAGCATAGGAATAACCTGATCTGCAAAGTAGACGCTTGTCCCTCTTTCGAATGCTTCTTTATCAAGGGGCGTATTCTCCGAAACGTAGTGGGAGACATCTGCAATATGAACGGAAAGCTCATAGTTTTCTCCCACCTTTTTAACAAGGATCGCGTCGTCAAGGTCTTTTGCATCCTTTGAATCTATGGTGAAAATATTCTCTCCCGTTAAATCAAGTCGACCTTCAAGGTCTTTTTCCGTTACGCCTTCCTTGAAAATGTTTTTTGCCTGATTTATGGCTTCTGTAGGGTATGAATCGTAAATTCCGTAGGATGCCAGAATGGCGTTATAATTGGCGCGAAGGTTTCTGTCCGAGCCAAAAACTTCCTCGATTCTTCCAAGGTGAGCGCCTTTTTCTTTATAAGAAATTATTCTCACGAGAACTTTATCAAATTGTTTTGCACCTTTTGAGTTTTTATCAGAAATAAATACCTCGGGATGCCTTGAGTTTTCGCTTTTTATAATTCCACCGTCACGGGTTTTTATATAAGTTCCCGTAAAAGTCTCTATTTTTCTTTTGAGGATTTTTATTACCTCGGCTTTTTCTTTAAGCAAGGTAAAAAGAACGGTATCGCCGTGGATGGCGTTTTTATCTCTGCCACGAAGAACCATATATTCTTTTTCGCCGCAGAGGATTTTTCCACCTTTGCTTATTGAGATAAATTCCCCTTTGAAAAGGTCGAGAAATTCCGGCGGACAAAGTTTGCCTTTTTTCGTATAGGTCAAAAGGCCTGATTCCACCATTTTTGGAACAAGGGAAAAAAACTCGGTATATTTTTCATTCTCTATACCGAGTTTTTCCAGTAATTCTTCAATTTTTAATGGTTTTTGCTCCTCTTCAAAGAGGTTAAGAATCAAATTTTTCATACTAAAAATCAATTACGTTAAGTCCTGTTTCATCATCGAAAACACGGCAGATATAACCGTCGATTATGTTTATAAAAATCTCGCAGGTGCCGCTTATTCTTGCATAGTTTAAATGACCGCCGAAAGCGCGACCTTCTTCATCGCCGAAAGTGGCGTGAAGATGAAGATAAAGTTCCCCTTCTTTTGTTGAAATATTTCCCGTAAGGTTTGTAAGCTCAAGTTCTTTTTCGATTAGAGTGGGGATATATTTTCTTTCTTCCACTTCGTAAAGTCCGACTTTAACTTTATCGCAGGCGCCAAGGGCCTGAATAGACCCTGCAGTGATATTATATTCCTTGCAAAGCTTTTCGATGGATTCTAAAATTTCTTCCCCTCTGTTAAGACGGGCAACAAGAGTTTTTTCAAATAATTTATGCTTCATAATAATCCTCCTACCAACTGAATTTAGTTAAATTTCCCTCAAGGGAAAGCTGCTCAAAATTATGCTGCCTTAAATATTCATAGGCAATAATTGCAACGCTGTTTGAAAGATTCAGACTTCTCGTATCGCTATTCATGGGGATTCTGATGCAGAAGTCCCTGTTATTATATAAAAGCTCTTCGTCAAGACCTTTTGTCTCTTTTCCGAAAAGGATATAGGCGTTTTCGGGATAGCAAACGTCACTATAGGTATTAAGCCCTTTTGTCGTCGCGTAATAAAAAGTTCCGTTTTTATTTTTTTCAAAAAAGTCAGAAATATTATCGTAATAGGTTATATCAAGATATTTCCAATAATCAAGGCCTGCTCTTTTAAGATATTTATCTTCAACGGAAAATCCCAGTGGCTTAACGAGATGAAGTTTTGAATTGGTTACCGCGCAGGTGCGGGCAATATTTCCTGCATTCTGGGGTATTTCCGGCTCAACTAAAACGATATTAAGCAAAAAAATCCCTCCTTTGTTATACTTATGATACTATAAATGGGAATTTTAAGCAAGAATTTTTATATGTTTACAAAAATTTAATGCTTTTATTTTATTTTGTGTTATAATATTAAAATAATGTGGTAATGAAGGAGAACATATTATGAGCTTATTTGAAAAGATTTTCGGTTCCTACTCGGCAAAGCAGATCAAAAAAATTATGCCGATAGTAGATAAGGTTTTAGCCCTTGCCGATGAATATAAAAAACTTACTGATAAAGAACTTAAAGGCAAAACGGAAGAACTTAAAGGCCGTCTTGCAAAAGGGGAAACCCTTGATGATATTTTGCCTGATGCATTTGCGACCGTTATTGAGGCATCGGATAGAGTTCTTGAAATGCGTCATTTCCCCGTTCAGATTATGGGTGGTATAATTCTTCATCAGGGAAGAATCGCCGAAATGAGAACAGGTGAGGGTAAAACCCTTGTTGCAACCCTTCCTTGCTATCTTAACGCCCTTACGGGAAAAGGTGTTCACGTAGTTACGGTAAACGACTATCTTGCAAAATATCAGAGCGAATGGATGGGCAAGGTATATTAATTTTTAGGTCTTACGGTTGGGCTCGTTATCCACGGGATGACAAACGAGGAAAAGCACGAGGCCTATAACGCAGATATTACCTACGGAACAAATAACGAGTTCGGATTTGACTATCTTCGTGATAATATGGTTATCTATCATAAGGATATGGTTCAAAGAGGCCATAACTTTGCCATCGTTGACGAGGTAGACTCTATTCTTATTGATGAGGCGAGAACTCCTCTTATTATTTCGGGCGCAGGAGATAAATCAACGGATTTATACGAAATTGCAGATAGATTTGCAAAAACTTTAAGATACGAAAAAGTAGTAGAAGAAGATACAAAAAGTATGGAAGAGTTTTCTGCAGATTACGTAGTTGACGAAAAAGCAAAAACTGCAACTCTTACTTCTCACGGTATCGAAAAAGCAGAAAAATATTTCAACGTGGAAAATCTTGGAGACCAGGAAAATACCACTCTTTTGCACCATATTAACCAGGCAATAAAAGCCAACGGAATTATGAAAAACGATATAGATTACGTTGTTCGTGAGGATGGCATAATCATTGTTGACGAGTTTACGGGCCGACTTATGTTTGGTCGTCGTTATTCCGAGGGGCTTCATCAGGCGATAGAGGCAAAAGAGGGAGTAAAGGTTCAGAGAGAATCAAAAACTCTTGCAACCATTACTTTCCAGAATTATTTCAGATTATATAATAAACTTTCAGGTATGACGGGAACTGCGTTGACTGAGGAAGCAGAATTTTCTGAGATTTATTCTCTTGACGTTGTTGAAATTCCAACGAATAAACCCGTTATCAGAAAGGATTTCCCCGACTGCGTTTATAAAAACGAGGCGGCAAAATTCCGTGCTGTCGTTAAAAATATTGAAGAGTGCCACGAAAAAGGGCAGCCCGTTCTTGTTGGAACTATTTCGATAGAAAAATCAGAATATTTAAGTACTCTTTTAAAGAAAAAAGGTATAAAGCATCAGGTTCTTAATGCTAAAAACCACTTAAAAGAAGCAGAAATCGTTGCTCAGGCAGGCAAAAAAGGTGCGGTAACTATCGCAACCAATATGGCAGGTCGTGGAACTGATATTATGCTTGGCGGTAACGCAGAATTTATGGCAAAGGCGGATATGTCAAAGCAGGGGTATTCCGACGAGGAAATTATGGATGCTATAAGTTTCTTTGATACCGATGATGAAAAAATTCTTGAGCTTAGAAAAATTTATAGAGAACTTTATTCAAAATATAAAGATAGCATCAAAGGCGAGGCGGAAGAAGTAAAAGAAGCAGGCGGACTTTATATAATCGGAACGGAACGCCACGAATCCCGCCGTATTGATAATCAGCTTCGAGGCCGTGCAGGTCGTCAGGGTGACCCGGGTATGTCCCGTTTCTTTATCTCTCTTGATGATGACCTTATGAGACTTTTCGGCGGTGAGAGAATTATCCGACTTATGGAAACTCTCAACGTTGACGAGGATATGCCAATTGAGCAGAATATTCTCTCAAATTCTATTGAATCAGCTCAGAAAAAGGTTGAGGGCAGAAACTTCCAATCAAGAAAACACGTTCTTATGTATGATGACGTTATGAATAAGCAACGTGAAATCATTTATAAGCAGCGTCGCGACGTTCTCGAAGGAGAGAGCATGAAAGAGCAGATCAGAAAAATGCTTGGAGACGTTGTTTCTACCATTATCGCAAAGCATACCACCGAGGACGAAATTCCTGACGAGTGGGATCTTGACGGACTTATTTCCGAGTTTGAGGGACCAATACTTCAAAAAGGCGAAATAGAGTTTACCTTTGATGACCTTAACGAAATGTCAAAAGAGTCTTTGACAGATATGCTTATGGAAAAAGCAGTAAATGCCTACGATAAAAAAGAAGAAGAGTTCACCTCTGATATTATGCGTGAACTTGAGAGGGTTGTTCTTCTTAAAACCGTTGATAATTACTGGATGGACCATATTGATGCCATGGATGAACTTCGCCGTGGAATCGGGCTTAGAGCTTATGGTCAGAGAGACCCGGTAGTTGAATATAGGTTTGAGGGATTTGATATGTTTGAAGAAAT
>JAFZHO010000029.1 GCA_017554835.1 Clostridia bacterium | reverse complement strand
TTTAGCTTCGATTAAAGCTTCCTTTTTCTTGGCATCTGCCGCCTTTATCGCATCATTTAATAGTTTGGTAGCCTGCGCCTCGGCACTTCCGATTGCTGCCTCTGAGGATTTTTTGCGATATGCTACTCCTATGAAAAACGCTGCCACGCCCGCTACTAACGCCGCGCCGCCAGCGATAATTAAAGTCATAACTATTTCTGACATACGGTAAAAACACCTCCTGTTTAATATTGATTTTTAAAGGTTCTGATATCTATTTTTGGTTTTTGTTAAGTAATTTTTTGGGGGAACCCCCATAAAAAAAGGAATATAATTTAAAGAATCTTATTCTGAAGAAAATTACAAAAGTATATATCTATACATATATTATTTTATATGTATATGTTCAAACTGTCAAGAAAAATATTTTTTCGGCGGGGATTTTTTTATATTATGCTTAAAATTCATATAATCAAATCGATTTTTTCTTTTATTTAGGTATATTTTCATTGAAAAGATTACTAAATTATGTTATTCTATAAGGTATAAAAAAAATAATCAGAGGAAGTGTCGTTTTGGATTATAAATATTTAGCTTCTCTTCTTTTTAAAGAGGATTTGAAATCAATAGAAGAATACGAGGAAATTTACCCACCGAGAAATCTCAAGGAGGGCGCTCAGGTTACCCGTATCGCACCAAGCCCAACAGGATTTATGCATCTTGGAAACCTTTTCGGTGCAATTACGGACGAACGTCTTGCTCATCTTAGCGACGGCGTTTTTATCCTTCGTATTGAAGATACCGATAAAAAACGTGAGGTTGAAGGCGGAGTTGAAACTATTTTAAAAGTATTCAATAGATTTGGTCTTAACTTTGATGAGGGAGCAACTCTTGGCAAAGATAACGGAAACTACGGACCTTATCGTCAGCGCCAGAGAGAACTTATATATAAATCCTATGCAAAGCATCTTGTTGAAAGAGGACTTGCTTATCCTTGCTTTTGCACCGAGGAAGAACTGGCTAAAATGCGCGAGCTTCAGGCCGAGAGAAAAGAAAATTTCGGCTACTACGGAAAATATGCAAAATTCAGAGACTGTCCTATCGAAGAGATTATAAAACGCCTTGCAAACGGGGAGAGCTATGTTCTCCGTTTCAAGAGTATGGGCGATGCTGAAAAGAAAGTTTATCATACCGACCTTATCAAAGGCAAAATGGAATTTCCCGAAAACGACCAGGATATCGTTCTTCTTAAAGCGGACGGAATTCCTACCTATCACTTTGCCCACGTTATAGATGACCATCTTATGAGAACGACTATCGTTGTTCGTGGCGAGGAATGGCTTGCAACCTTGCCTATTCATCTTCAACTTTTTGATACTCTTGGTTTCAAGCGTCCAAAATATGCTCATACTGCTCAGCTTATGAAAATGGATGGCGGCAGCAAGAGAAAACTTTCAAAAAGAAAAGACCCCGAACTTTCTCTTGATTTTTATCATCAGATGGGTTACCCCGTTTTATCTGTTATTGAATATCTTCTCACTCTTCTTAACTCCAACTTTGAGGAATGGAGAAAGCAAAATCAGGGCGTTTCCTACGAGAAGTTCCCATTCTCTGCAAAGAAGATGAGCGTTTCCGGTTCACTTTTTGATACCGATAAACTAAACGACGTCAGCAAAAACGTTATCGCCGTTATGACCGAGACCGAGGTTTATGACCTTGTTCTTTCCTGGGCAAAGGATTATGACGAAGAGTTTTATAACCTTCTTTCTTCCGATGCCGACTATGCAAAGAACATTTTCGCAATAGGAAGAGGAGGCAAAAAACCAAGAAAAGATATCGCTTGCTGGAATGAAGTTAAATCTTATATGGGATTTTTCTATGATGAGATTTTCGCGCCCGATTACGAGTTCCCCGAAAACGTTTCAAAAGAAAAAACCCTTGAAATTTTAGAAGAATATAAAAATATCTACGATGAAAACGCCGATATGAACGACTGGTTTGAAGCTATTTGCGCTCTTTCAGGAAAAATCGGTTTTGCGCCATCAACTAAGGAATTTCGTGATAATCCTGATAAATACGAAGGAAATCCCGGCGATACTTCTATGGTGCTTCGAGTTTCTATGACGGGACGTCAGAACGCGCCCGACCTATATAGCGTTATGAAAATACTTGGCAGGGAAAAGGTTATTTCCCGCCTTGAAAAAGCAAAAAAATATATTGAGGAGGCAAAATAATGGAAGAAATTGCTTCAAATTTTATTCACGAAATAATTGATAAAGACCTTGCGGAAAATCCGGAGCTTAAAATCCATACCCGTTTTCCTCCGGAGCCAAACGGCTATCTTCATATAGGAAGCGCAAAAGCTATCTATATTAACTATTCAACTGCAAAAAAATACGGAGGAAGTTTCAACCTTCGTTACGATGATACCAACCCCGAAAAAGAGGATACGGAATACGTAGACTCCATCTACGAGGATTTAAAATGGCTTGGAGCAATTCCCGATGGCGGAATTTATTACGGAAGCGACTATTTTGATAAATGCTATGAATTTGCAGTAAAGCTTATCAAAGAAGGCAAAGCATACGTTTGCGACCTTTCGCCCGATGAGATGAGAGAATATAGAGGAACTTTAACCGAGCCGGGTAAAAACAGTCCTTACAGAGACAGAACAGTTGAAGAAAATCTTCAGCTTTTTGAAGATATGAAAAACGGCAAGTGCGAGGAAGGTTCAAGAACTCTTCGCGCAAAAATCGATATGGCTTCTCCCAATATGAATATGAGAGACCCTGCGATTTATAGAATTTCTTTCAAGAACCATCATCGCCAGGGGGATAAGTGGTGTATTTATCCTCTTTATGACTATGCTCATCCCATTCAGGATGCTTTGGAGGGAATTACTCATTCTCTTTGTTCTCTTGAGTTTGAGAACCATAGACCACTTTACGACTGGGTTATCGAAAACGTTGGCTTTGAAAAAGAGCCCCATCAATACGAATTTGCCCGTCTTAACGTAACGAAAACCGTTATGAGTAAGCGTTATCTTCGTCAGCTTGTTTTTGATAAGCACGTTGACGGCTGGGATGACCCGAGAATGCCTACTCTTTGCGGCCTTAGAAGAAGAGGATATACTCCTTCTTCCATTTTCGAGTTCGTTAAAACTGCAGGAATTTCAAAGGCATATTCCATCGTTGATATCGGTCTTTTGGAGCACTGCATCAGAGAAGAATTAAACGCAAACGCAAAAAGAAGAATTGCAGTTTTAGAGCCACTTGAAGTTGAAATAACTAACTACCCTGAGGATAAGACAGAATATTTTGAAATTTCAAATAACCCCACCGACGAAAACGCAGGTGTGAGAGAGGTTGCCTTTACTAAGCACCTTTTCGTTGAAAAGCAGGACTTTATGGAAGATGCACCAAATAAATTCTTCCGCCTGAAACCGGGGGGAGAAGTGCGCCTTATGGGAAGCTATATAATCCGTTGCGACGAGATTATAAAAGACGAAAACGGCAACGTTATAAAACTTCTTTGCAGCGCCGACCTTGAAACGAGAAACAACGTTCCATCAGATGGCAGAAAAATCAAAGGAACTATTCACTGGGTTTCAAAAGATAACTGCGAAGAAGCAACAATCAAGCTATACGACTATCTTTTCACCGTGGATAATCTTAACGATATTCCCGAGGATAAAGAGTTCGTTGACTTTATAAATAAGGATTCTCTGACCGTGCTTTCCGGATGTAAGCTTGAAAAAGCTCTCGGAGAGGCAGAAAAAGGGGAGAGATTCCAGTTCGTTAGAAACGGCTATTTCGTTAAAGACACAAAAGAGGAAAATACCTATAACAGAATCGTTGGTCTTCGCGATAGCTGGGCAAAAGAAAATAAGAAATAATCGGAGAAATTTTAATGGCAAAACAGGACAATATCAGAAACTTTTCTATAATTGCTCATATTGACCACGGAAAATCAACTCTTGCAGACCGACTTCTTGAAAAGACTCAGACCGTCGCCCAGCGCGATATGGAAAGTCAGATTCTTGATAATATGGACCTTGAAAGAGAAAGAGGCATAACTATCAAAGCAAGAGCAGTTAAGCTATCCTATACTGCAAAAGACGGCAATACCTATGACCTTAACCTTATTGATACT
>JAFZHO010000028.1 GCA_017554835.1 Clostridia bacterium | reverse complement strand
TGAAACTGCGGCAAATGCTTTTATCGGCTTATGGTTTTCCGGCTCTATGGGATTTACTTTAGGACAAACCTTTTCGCACATTTTGCAATTTATGCATTTATCAGATGAAACGGGATACAAAAATCCCTCTTCGTCCTGCTCCATTTTAATACAATTTACAGGACAAACCGAAAAACAAGCACTGCATCCTGTGCAATTTATTTTTTCATTATTGAATGAAAGCATTTATTCCAAGGCCTTTCTCAGATAATTTAATGAATCTTCTTTTTCTGCTTTAAGTTTTTCTTCAAAGGTATCATAATCAACCTTCAAAGAACAATTTATTTTCGAATCGGAATCTATTATAAAATCAGATATCCCGAACTTTTCTCCAAGTTGAAAAATTCTCGAATTTTGGCAGATTTTATCCTCTGACTTAAATCGCTTGAAGGTTCTGAAATCTTTATGAAACAATAGGGAAAATATTGTTCCGTGATAGGAATCGGTAAAAACCATTTTTGCATTATGGATTAGCCATAAAAACTCCCTTGGTCCTATATTTTCAACTATTTTCATATTTGAACTATCTTTTGAATCGGAAGAAACGCCATAAACAAAAAGGTTATTTTCTTCTGCATAGTTTTTAACGGTTCTGAAATAATCATTATCTCCATTGAGAAAATAACAAAATACATACTCCTTATTTTTATCAAAACCAGAAGGCATCTTCTCAATTTTTTTATATTTCTCTATATCAAGCAAAAAGGTAGGGTCAAGAACAACCTTTGATTTTATACCGCATTTATCCTCAAGTAGTTCCATACCTGTATTTTCTCGAACTGAAACACTTGTAAAATCGGATAAAAGTTTTTTATACTCATCGCATAAATCATCAGGAATATCAGAAAGCCCAATACTTGCTGCATATGAAATCTTTCTGACCTTTTTACCATCGGCAAAATCAATCATATATATAGGATTAAAAACGTTAGGAGCCCATATCTGGTCGCTTCCGCAAATAATTGCATCAAATTTTTCAGAAAAAGAAGAAAGCTTTTCTTTATCCCAGATATATTCTGTTTGGTTTAGATATCCTTCTGAAAAAGAGATAAAAGGATAATAAAATCTTTCTCTATATTTTTTTGGCAAAACTACTTTGAATTTTGATAGCAAATGCTTGATTTTGTTTTTATATCCAGAAGATTTTCCGTATTTTAAATCTCTGTAATTTATAAAAACGGCATTAAACTTCATTTGCTTCAGAGTATTTAAAAGGGCATACGCCTGAAGCATACTGCCAAAATTTGAAAAATAATGCCAGGTGAGCAAACCGATTTTTTTCATTATTACTGTTCCTTTTTAAATCCGTTTAGGATAGTTGTTTTCCATTTTTTATTCCATCTATCAAGAGAGAAGGCTTTTTCCACTGTTTTTTTACCGTTATTTGCTATTTCCTCACGAAGCTCATTATTATCAATAAGCTCGCATATTCCCTCATAGAAGGAGTTTTCATCAGGGTTCACCATAAGTCCGTTATACCCATCGAGAATGATATTTGTCATCCCGCCAACGTTACTGCAAATAACGGTGCAGCCTGCAGCCATTGCTTCAAGAAGAGATAATGACGTTCCCTCGGAGCCAACCGTAGGCACTGCGGCGATATGATATTTTGAATGAAATTCTATACTCTCGTCCGAGGAGTATTTCGTTATATTAACTCTTTCGTCGTTTTTGAACATCCGGGATAAAAATTCCTCATCAGGTCCTTCACCTGCGAACGTTACGTAAACGTTATTATATTTTTCGAGAATTCTTTTTATAGCAGAGGCAAAAATTCTTGTCCCTCTATATTCAACAAAACGCCTTGCAAAAACGATATTGATTCTATCCTCTTCCTTTATGATTTCCTCTTTTGGAATTTCGGTGAAATTCATTATCGGAATTAAATTAACGTCTCTTTGCCATATCTGCGTTCTGAACCAGTTTATAAAATTATTATCAACGCATACGACCGTCTCTGAGTTTGAGATTCTTTTTACTATCTTATAAGCAGAAACGCTCTTGCTTAAAAAGCTTCTGAAAAGAGATTCGTTACGGTCCTTTGGTATATCCCAGAAAATCCCGTGCTGAATTGCTATACTGTTTTTTACCTTTACAGATGGAATAAGAGTATCCGAAGCAAATATAGTAAGATACTCATCATCGCTTCTTGTCTTAAC
>JAFZHO010000027.1 GCA_017554835.1 Clostridia bacterium | reverse complement strand
ATATCAGAAATTTCAATATCGTGAATCTGATTTCCAAAGGCGGTAAGACATATTACCCCATGGTATCTGCCTCCCGTTTTTATATTTCTGATTTTTATATGATGAATATCGCAGTTTATCCCCTCGTGAGAAGAGTTATATGGCTCGGCCACCGATAAATATCTTGAAAATTCTCTTTGCTGCTTTCCTCTTGAAAGAGCGGTGCAGGCAACGGAATCGTCTGAGGTTTTTCCTCTGATATTTTCAACCACGAAATAACTACAACCCGACCTTATATCAACGCCGTCCCCCGTATGAACATTGGAAATTATATCAAGGTCGTGAATATGACCGTTTTTGCAGCTATCAAAGCTTGTTGCCCAACCCATAGTCTGCCGTAGCTTTAGCCCCGAAATCTCTATACCATCACAATTGGAAAAGGAAAACATATGAGTCCTATAACCCCAGTTATCCCCTACCATTTCCTGCTCTTCCTTGAAAAAAGGATGATAACCTTTTCGGCGTTTATCCGTTCCCACTGTTTTTGCGTTTCCCGTTCCCATAATTTTTATATTGGAAATAGGATAAACCTCAAGTGGCTCTCTATAAGGGTCAATTCCGTTTATAAGAAGGTTATCCCCGCGAAAAATATTATCAAAAACGTAATCATTCTGCTTAATGGTGCAGTTATCGATAATAACTCTGGTATCAGATGAAAGTAGAATTGCCTTATCAATAAAATAATCCATTCCATCAAAAATAATAGTTTTTTCGCCCTTTTCCTTATTTGCCTCGGCAAAGCATTTTTCTATGCTATCACTATGAGAAATTCCCTTTTGAATATAATCTTTTATATAAAAACTTTTCATCGCATTTTTCCTCCATCAAATCCCGAAAGCTCTTTTCGTTATAATTCTAAACCTATTCGTCTCATTAGTCAATATTTGAAGAAAAAAGAGGATTTATATATAAATTACGAAATTTATTGCATTGACACTATAAAACGGTTGTAGTATAATTTTCTTTGATATGATATATTTAGACAATAATAATTACATAAATTAGGAGGAAATTAAAAATGCTTCATACCAGAATTTTAATAGCCGATACGGCTGAGCAAGCAGGTAAACTTGCCGCTGACGAATTTGAGGCAGTTATTGCAAAAAAACCTGCCGCAGTAATCGGTCTTGCAACAGGTTCCACCCCACTACCCCTTTACCGTGAGCTAATCGCCCGCGAAAAAGCAGGTAAAATTGATTTTTCAAAGGTTCGTTCTGCTAACCTTGACGAATATAAAGGTCTTGCACCTGACCACGAGCAGAGCTACCGCAAATTTATGCAGGATAATCTATTGAGCCATATCTCAATAAAACCTGAGAACACTATCGTTCCTTTGGGTCTTGCAGAAGATATTGAAAAAATGTGTCAGGAATATGAGGAAAAAATCGAATCTTGGGGCGGAGTTGACTGTCAGCTTCTTGGTATCGGTCACGATGGCCATATCGGTTTCAACGAACCGGAAGACCATTTCCCCGCTATGACTCACGAAGTTAAACTTACTGAAATGACTATTAACGCTAATAAACGTTTCTTCGATTCTATCGACGACGTTCCCCGCGCTGCTATCACTATGGGTATCGGAACTATTATGGCGGCTAAAAAAATCGTTATGATAGTAACAGGCGCTGATAAAAAAGAAATTCTTAAAAAGACTTTCTGGGGTCCCGTTGACCCTCAGGTTCCCGCTTCTATTTTGCAGTTCCACCCAGACGTAACTTTGATTTGTGATAAAGCGGCTTATCCTTTTGACTAATATTTTCTAAAAAAATTAAACCCCTTCAGTATTTTCTGAAGGGGTTTATTATGCTATAATATAAAAAAAGCCCACGGAGTGATACTATGGAGCGAATTTTAAATAAACTTGATGGTTTTCTCGGCAGAAACGATTATAAAAGTGCCGAGGAGCATATTTTATACTGGCTTTCGGAGGGAGAAAAAAGAGGAGATAACCGCCAAAAACTTCTTCTCCTTAACGAACTTGCAGGACTATATAGAAAGCTCTCAAGGCAAAACGATGCCCTTAACGCCGCCGAAAATGCCCTTTCTCTCGTAAAAGCAATGGGAATTGAAGATAATATCGGCGCAGGAACAACCTACCTTAACTGCGCCACCGTTTATAAGGCATTTAAAATGGCGGAAAAAGCCCTTCCCCTATACGAAAAGGCAAAAATAATCTACGAAAAAGAGCTTTCCCAAAATGATAAACGCTTCGGCGGACTTTATAATAATATGGCTCTTGCCCTCGTTGACCTTGGGGATTTTGAAAGGGCGTATAATCTATACGAAAAAGCCATCGCCATAATGGAAAAAGTCCCCGACGGACTTTTGGACGTTGCCATAACCTATCTTAATATTGCCGATGCAAAGCAGGCGGAAATGGGCATCGAAGAAAGCGACGAAATAGTAGGCGCTTTTCTTGAAAAAGCCATGAAAATTTTAGATAACCACGAAAAAAGAGACGGGTATTACGCCTTCGTATGCGAAAAATGCGCCAGCGTTTTTGGGTATTACGGTTTCTTTTTATATCAGCAGGAATTAGAGCAAAGAGCGAGGGAAATTTATGAAAGGCCTTGAATTATCTGAAAAATTCTATAAAGAATACGGCGAAAAAATGATAGAAGAAAACTTCTCCCATATAAAAGATTATCTCGCCTTTGGCCTTGTGGGAAGTGGGTCGGAATGCTTCGGCTACGATGACGAAATCTCCCGCGACCACGACTTTGAGCCGGGGTTTTGTATCTTTTTGCCCGGGGAAGATTTAGTTTCCTCAAAAGAGGAATTTCAGCTTGAAAGAGCATATGCAAAGCTTCCCAAAGAGTTTATGGGATTTGAAAGATCCCCTCTTTCCCCCGTTGGCGGAAATCGCCACGGAGTTATGAGAATTTCTGATTTTTTTGAGAAAAAAGTTGCCGATAAAAAGGGGGAAATCTCAGACGATGGTTGGTTTTTTATATCAGAGCAGTTTCTCCTTGAAAGCACAAACGGCAAAATCTTCGCCGATAATTTCGGACTTATAACAAAAATAAGAGAAAATCTACGCTATCTCCCCGAAGACGTGCGGCTTAAAAAACTTGCGGGAAATCTTGTTATTATGGCGCAGTCGGGGCAGTATAACTATAATCGATGCATAAAAAGAGGGGAAACGGGGGCGGCTTCGCTTTCTGCTTTCGAGTTTGTAAATTCCTCTCTTAAAGTGATTTTTCTTCTTAATAAAAAATATATTCCCTATTATAAATGGACTTTTCGGGCATTAAAGGACCTTGAAATACTATCGGAATTAGGTTCTGACCTTGAATATCTTCTTTCAAGCCCTAACCATAAAAAGGAAGCTGAGAAAAAGTCAGAAATTATTGAAAAAGTTTCACTTGAAATAATAAAGGAACTTAAAAATCAGAACCTTTCAAATCTCGCTTCCACCTCCCTTGAATCCCACGCCTATGAGGTAAATAACAAAATCCAAAAGGAAAAAACCCGAAACCTGAATATACTCTATGGGGTATAATAAATAAAACCCTCGTATCAAAAGATACGAGGGTTTTATTGTTACAAATCTTATTTTGCGACCTAAAGCATAATATTTTACTCAAATTGAGTGCAGTCATCACATACTTGCCAAATATCGTTTTCTTTGTGGCAGACAACCTCAAAAGCCCTAAAATTCACAACAAACTCAATTTTAGCAGTTTGAATAACGGTGGTATCTTTTGAATTTGTATGCTTACTATACTGATTAAAGTTAATTTTCGACTCGTCAACGTTCAACTTTTTAAAAGTGTCACTTTCGGTGAAATAGCTATAAGCAATTTTATATTCTTCGCTGTCCTTTTGAGCATTTAAAGCGATTTGAATTAATCCTTCTAAAGCAATTAAAAAACAAATAAATATCGCAACTATTAAAACAATTATTTTGATTTTATTCTTCTTCGGAATAGAGGAATCCTTTTGTATACCTTCACTATATAATTCAAAACTTTTTTTCGACATTACCATCGTGTCGGCAACTCGATCCCCGATTGTTTGTCCGCTAACAAGTAATATTATTCCATCTATAAAATACAAAAAGAAAAATATGTTTCGCAAAAAGCATTGTTTCACATTTGCTTGTTTTAACGTATTTTTATCATAAACATATAAACCAAAAATTCTTTTACCTAAACTCCGTCCTTTGAAAATAACGTCTCTTAATATAAATACTCCAAAGGCAAGAATAATAATATTAAAAAACAAAAGGAACCTTAAAAGATTACTTTGTGATTGTGTCTGCAAAAAAGTTGATAAAAAAACGAATATAAACAGGATAGGAAATAAGGTAATATAATCTATCACAAAAGCGATTATTCTCTTAAATCTAACATCCATATAATTGCCTCCTATTCTTTATAGCATAAACCCAAAATTAAAAGTATTTCTTCACTAAAGCATAAATTACTATGAATAAAATACCACAAACTACAAATACAATTTTTCCACCAATTCCACTTCCGATTTTTTCAGGTTCAATATAACCTTCGATGTCTTTCATTTCCTTGACAGTGATATGTTTCTTGCAATTTGGACATTCAAACTCTTTCCAAATAAATTTTATATTACCAATAAGCCAGGTTTTATTCGGGGTGCTCCCTAATCCAAAATCAAAGTCTTTGGCTTCTGGTGATTTTCGATTAATAACTTTTGAAACTTTAACGGTTTCAAGTCTTGTTTTGCAATCGGGACAAAAATGTTCTTCCTTTAAATATTCCATATCGTCATTGAAATATTTCACACCGTGTATCATACCATCACCGTCCTTTATTTTATTATAACATAGCGCAATTCATTTAACAATGAGGTCTTATCGTTCAAAACCATGTTAACGGAAATTTTTAGTGAAATCCTTCGCTTATGCTCACGGTGAAATCCAAAACAAGTTTTGGATGAAATCGAAACCTTTCGGTTTCGGTGAAATTAAATCCGTCCTGAACCCGACGAAGTCGGATTTAGACACGCAAGTGATTTCACCCATCGAAGATGGATTTCTCCCGTCCGTAAGGACGGATTTAGTTAAAAAAAGACCTTGTCTTTCGACAAGGTCTTTTTTTGGTGGGAGGAGGTGGATTCGGACCACCGAAGCTTACGCAACAGATTTACAGTCTGCCCCCTTTGGCCACTCGGGAACCCTCCCGCGTATGGAGCTGGTGAACGGAATTGAACCATCAACCTGCTGATTACAAGTCAGCTGCTCTGCATGTTGAGCTACACCAGCATTTTTCAAACGCTATAAGATTAT
>JAFZHO010000026.1 GCA_017554835.1 Clostridia bacterium | reverse complement strand
GGTGTTTAAAAGAGTGATACCGTAATTTGCTGCAAGACCGCTACGTGGTCTTATCTGCGCCTCAGTATTGGGAGGAAGCTGAATAGCGATTCCCACGGGGATTTTTTTATATTCGCCGGGGTTCAGGGTATCTTCAACTGCGGAAAATAAATCGTATCCTGCATCGGTTTTATGGGCTTTTTCGGGAATTATTGCATTTTCGGAAAGTTTTTTAATTTTTAGAATCATATAAATTCACCTTCAAAACTTATTTTATACTAAAATTATATAATAAAAATTTTCCATGGTCAATGAATATATTTTGCGGATAAGAAAAAAATAATAGAGATAATATTGCAAAAAAGGTGAAATATGAAAATCTCAAAAAACGAATATCAAAAAATCGTTCATCAGAAATCAAAAAAGTCACATCTTCTAAAAAATATGCTTTCTGCATTTTTAGTAGGGGGAATAATATGCACTTTGGGACAATGCTTGCAGAACCTTTATGAATACTGGGGTTTCGATAGTGTAAAAGCAAGTGCCTTTACATCGACCACGCTTATTTTTCTCGCATCATTTCTAACGGGAATAAAACTATTTGATAATATAGCAAAACACGCCGGTGCGGGAACCCTTGTTCCCATAACGGGATTTTCAAATGCAATAACGTCACCTGCAATGGAGTTTAAAAACGAGGGAATGATACTGGGCGTGGGCGCAAAGATTTTCACTATCGCAGGCCCCGTAATCGCCTACGGACCAATCGCAAGCGTGGTTTATGGGTTGATTTATTGGGTAACGACATTATTCTAACGAAAAAGGCTTGGCCCGATGGGTCAAGCCTTTGTATATATCAAAAAGCATCTGCTTTCAAACCGGTTATTTCTTCAATTACAGGAAGTTCATAGCAAGGGATATAAATTCCCCACAAGTCGTTATTGTGTTCAAATTCTAATATATGATAACTTTTACAGATAATACAACCATAGTTATCTTCACTTAACTTATATTGTTTGTATATTCCTTTGTTAAATTCTTCGTCTTTATTCCATTCCATAATACGAATGGTTTTCTTAATAGATTTGATGGCTTTTATTGTGGATAACGGAATGGCATATTTTTCTTCCAAATTGGCCAAATACAGATTTTCTGAATCTGCGAAAATATGAAAAATCGGGTTAATATAAGGTGCGATTTGTAAACCTTTTTCGCATACCTTAATATTGTCGTCTTTAACCTTATAAAAGAAAGATAAAATATCAATTTCTTTTGAATCTTGAGGAACCTTTAAGTCCGAAAGAATTGCTTCACAGGTTTTGTCTAAATGATTGAACACTTGAGAACTTTCTTCTGTTTCTAAAACGTTCTTTTCTTTGCGCACACTTATAAGTTTTAGAAGCGCCCAAGCCACCAAACAAGCACCGCCAAGCCAAAAAAGCCAAGAAGCGTTTTGATATGCTTCGATGAGGGTGACGCTGTCTTCTCCGCCCAAAGCTTTTATTATGCCGATGGCAACAAGTGCTCCCACAGCTCCACATATCCAATGTCCAATTCGTATAGGAAGCGGCAGCTTGCTTTTTTCAATTGTTTCCTCAACATTTTCAGAGGAAGATTCAAGAGATTGTGTTAGTGATAAAGCCGGTTTTGCTACCACAAATTCTTCACCATTCATTTGTTCGTTTTTCTTGTTTGTTGTAAGGTCAATGCCTAAAAATGGTTTCATTATTAAAAACCTCCTTTTTTCAATTATACCACACCGCAGATTTCATGTAAATATTTTTGCAAAACACTGTGTCCTATATTGACAGCAGCAGAAGGGTTTCATATTAGGGGTAGGTGCGAAGATTTTCACTATCGCAGGCCCCGTAATCGCCTACGGAACAATCGCAAGCGTGGTTTATGGTATCATTTATTGGATAATACAGATAATACAAAAGGTCTGACCAATTTGGTCAGACCTTTCTACTTGTTATAATTCTTTTCCACAATATTTACAATGAGTAACACCGTGTTCTAATCTTCCTAAACTTCTGTTACAATGCGGACATTTCCACCATTTACTATATAACACAAACCAAATCAATAATAACGGAATTATTATTGCTAAAGCGATTTCTTTTGAAAAAACACTACCAAAAATGGACGCTAATAAAAGTAAAACAATCAATGCAAGGAATAAAATCCTCTTTTTTTTATGTATATCCATAGTATCAATAACCTCTCGAATGATTATATATTAAAAATCATATTCATAATAGAAAAAGAACCAATTTTGCTCTATGCGTTCCATAAAGAATTTATCAGTAAAACCAGACTCATAGGAATATGCGTTTTCCTTTTCTTTATCTTGTTTATAATCGCTATACGGCTTATCATCGGGGATATATAGAATTCCTGTTTTGGTGTTTGTGCCGGTGAGGCCGATTTGTTGTAAGATGAATTCATATTGCCCATCTGATAACAGATTATACCCTTTGCACCAATCGGTTTCTCCCATCGCTTCGTTGGAATTGATGATATCTTCCATATCTTTTTTATGTTCTTCGAAACAGGTTAGCGCAACCTTTTGCGCCTGTTCCTTTGACATTGGTGTTTCCGTTTCAAAAAAGGAACAGCCAGATAAAAACATAAAACAAACAGCAAGAATACAAAAAATACATTTCTTCATTTGCATCACCTCACTTTATTTCATTATACCATACTGCAATTTCATTTCAAGGTTTTATGAAAATAAATAATAAACTATTTAAAATGGGAAATAATACTTTTAACACCACAAAAAACGAGGAATTATAAATGGCTAAAAGAAATGGGCAGACCATAACTTTGGATAAAAAAATATATATAAATAAATATGCCGCAGTGGGCGGAAAAAAAGAGATGGAAGGTCCTTTGGGACAATTTCTTGATTTAACAAGTGAGGATAATAAATTCGACCAACCCACCTGGGAAAAAAGCGAAAGCAAAATGCAGGAGCTTGCCATAAAAGCTCTTATTAAAAAATCGGGATATTCGCCCTCTGATATTGATATTATTTTCGGAGGCGACCTTCTTAATCAGTGTATTGGCTCAAGCTATGGAGTTCGAAATCTTAGTATTCCTTTTGCAGGGCTTTATGGGGCTTGTTCCACTATGGCGCTTTCTTTAATACTTGCCACCATGTCTATTGAAAGCGGTTTTGCAAAAAGAAGTATAGGGGTAACCTCATCTCACTTTTGCAGTGCGGAAAGGCAGTTTCGTTTCCCTCTGGAATACGGAAGTCAGAGAACGGAAAATAATCAATGGACAGTTACAGGCAGCGGAGCAGTTCTCATAAGCAAGGAAAAATCGGATATATATATTTCCCGTTGCGCCCTTGGAAAAATAACGGATTATAATATCTCTGATATGAATAATATGGGGGCGGCAATGGCGCCTTCTGCGGCGGATACTCTTTTGAATTTTTTTAAGGACACAAACACAACGGAAAAAGATTACGATTATATTTTCACGGGAGATTTGGGCAGCGTAGGCAAAAAACTATTGATTACCCTTATGAACGCAGAAGGATATAATTTAGAAAATAATTATAACGACTGTGGTTGTATTATTTATAAAAGTGATGACAAGGATATAAAAAGTGGCGCTTCGGGTTGTGGTTGCAGTGCGGTAACTTTATGCACTTATATACTGCCAAAACTTCAAAGAGGGGATTTCAAAAAAGTTATTTTTATGGCAACGGGAGCACTAATGAGTCCAACAAGCTCGCAGCAGGGGGAGAGTATTCCCGGGATAGCCCATCTTCTGGTTCTTGAAAGAGAGGAGTAAAATATGGATTATTTAAAAGCGTTTCTGGTTGGAGGAATTTTATGCGCTATAGGACAGATTTTTATCGATAAAACAAAGCTTACTCCTGCGAGAATTCTTGTTGGCTACGTTGTTTCGGGGGTTATTCTCACGGCAATCGGAATATATAAACCACTCGTTAAATTTGCAGGTGCAGGGGCGACGGTTCCCTTGACGGGGTTCGGGTATGCTCTTGCAATGGGAGTTGAAAAAGCTATTCAAAAAGATGGCTTTTTAGGAATTTTAACAGGGGGACTTACTGCCACCGCAGGCGGAATTGCCGCCGCTATATTTTTTGCAATTGTTATGACGCTGATATTCAAAAGCGGAGATAAAGAATAAAAAATCACCCTATCAATGAGATAGGGTGATTTTTACTATATTTTTTCAATTGAAAATGATGGCATTTCAGGGCGTTTTTTGGGGATACGCTTTGTTGGGTCATATAGAAATTTACGGCATTTTGCGTTTTCGGGCATAATGCCTTTTTTCTCGCATAAAACGTCGTTATTTTGAAGCTTTGTTCCATATTCGCAGTAAGCGCAGATTTTTTCTATATCTTTTGAAAACATAATGCCCTCCGATTAAATTCTTTTATTAAATTATACAACAAAAGAACTTTTATATCAAGATAAAAAAATCACTCCCATAATAAAGCAGAGAATAAAAGAGATTACAGACTGCAAAAGTTTTGTTTTTAAATAGTATTTCATAGAAAGATTTGAATCATAGGCGTAATTAGAACATTGACACAGTATACAAAACCCTGAAAAAGAAAGTATAAGCCCCGAAACTGCCAAAGATAAAGGGGAGAGGGATTTTAGCATATTTATTCCGTTTGTTATTTCTATAAGTCCGAAAATCACGCTGTTTACGCAGTTTTGAACCTGAGGGGAAAAGGATAAAAATCTATTAAGATAAGAAACGAGAGAAAGATAATCAACCATATTCAAAAAAGCATAAAAGAAGGTCACAAACGAGCAGATATAAAAGTTTGAAACGGCGCTTTGGGTAATAGATTTAACAAAGGCGGAAATAGTGGAGATTTTTTTATCGGTTGTATCCTTTTTATGGGTAAGGAAATTATTTTCAGAATTTCTTGAAATAATAAACCCTGAAATAAACGCACTAAAAACATGACAAATATAAACCAAAAAACCCATAAAGGGATTATGAAATATTTTATCTCCCAAAACGGCAATACAAAAGGCGGGACTTGCATTATTGCAAAATCCCATAAGCCGTTCGGCTTCGTTTTTTGTGCATTGATTTCGTTTATATAATTCGTTTGTCATAAGAGCCCCTGAGGGAAATCCCGATAGAAAAGATAAAAAAACAATTCCAACTGAGTTTTCGCCGATTTTAAGAAACTTTTCAAAGGGTTTAGAAAAACATTTGCCTATTTTTTTATGAAGATTTGTCTTGATTATAAAATTAGAAAATACCATAAAAGGAAAAATAGAAGGTATAAGCTGATTTACACAAACAAAAAGTCCGTCGGTAACGCCTGTCGCTGCTATTTTGGGGTTTTTCAAAACGAAAAGCGCAAAGAAAGAGAGCATTGTCCATAAAATTATATCAATAATTATTCCTGATGAATTTTGTTTTTTCATATTTTTATCCTGAAAGTTTTTATAAATATATATTCAAAAAAATAAATATTATTAACTTTTGTATTTTATAAAAAGAGAGTGCATAGATTTTTTATAAGGAGTGATAAAATGAAAAACCATCCGGACAAAAAAGACCTTGCAAAAATGAAAAAAAGGATTTTTGAACCAAGAGATGACGGAAAATTAGCTGATGCTTTTAAAATATTTGAAATACCGGAAGAAAGTATTTTTGACCTTTCTCATATCGAACTTATTTCCAACGAAAAAGCCATTTTGGATAATATTGACGGAATTATGGAATACGAGGAAACTATAATTAAAATTTCAAAAGGAGATTTTATTATTGCAATTTATGGGGAAAACTTAGGTTTTTCAAGTCTGAAAACAAATAGCGTTGTTATAACGGGGCGAATATCAAGACTTGAATTTGAAAGGTGAGATTTTTTTGTTTGGTAGAATTATTTATTATATAATGGGATACGTAAAACTTGAAATCCGAGGAGTTTTTCCCGAAAGGTTTATAAACCTTTGCGCAAAAGAAAATATTATGTGTTTTGACCTTAAAAGAAAAGGAGAAGGGCTTTCCTGCAAAATACTTAAAAAGGATTTTTCTAAAATAGATTTAATAATCAAAAAAAGTCAGTCCGAGCTTTTATCCTTCAAAGAAAAAGGAGTAATCTCAAATATAAAAAGATATAGGTTTAAATACGGTCTTTTTGCGGGGGTTATTCTTTTTTTCGGGATGATATTTCTTATGTCGCAGTTTGTCTGGGATATTGAGGTTTTTGGAAATGAAGAGCTTTCCACCGAAAAGGTTTTAAGAATTTTAGAAAGCGAAAACGTTAAAGTCGGAACCTACATAAAAAATATAGATTTAAACGAATTAAAAGAAAACGTTATTTTAAAAAGCAAGGTAATGTCCTTTGTTAATATTAATATAAAGGGAACGAAAATCACCGTAGAAGTAAAAGAAAGAATAAATAAGCCCAAAATAGTGCCAAAAGACAAACCTTGTGATATAATAGCATTAAGAGATGGATATATACTTGATATAAGGGGCTACGAAGGAGAAAATCTCGTCAAAAGGGGAGATAGCGTAGTCGCAGGGCAGACTCTTATTTCGGGAATGATTCAGGGACGAGAAGGAATCAGAACCGTTCATAGCATTGGAGAAATAAAAGCGAGAACTTATCGGCGCTTTTCCTGCGAAATTCCAAAAAAATATTTTGAAAGAATAGAAACGGGAAAAGAAAAAAATAAATATCTTCTGAAAATTTTCGGATTTAGGTTGAGATTTTATTTTAACGAGGAAGTTCCTTTTTCTGAATATGATTTCAAAGAGGAGCAGAAAAATATCAGTATTTTCGGGGATTTTTCCCTTCCTTTTGGGATAGTTAAAAAAAGCTATAAGGAAATTTATCTTCTCGAAAAATATAATACTCCTGAAACAGCACTTGAAATTGCAGAGCAAAAAGTAGTAGAATATGAAAAAGAGATGCTTTCGGGTATGGAAGTTGAAGAAAAAGAAATAATAAAAAACGAAGATGAAGCAAATTATTATATAGTCGCAGAGTATTCCATAATCGAAGAAATAGGTATGGAAAAAGAAATAGAGGTATAAATAATGGAGAGAACAATAACGGCAAAAACAATCGACGAAGTGAGCATAATTTTCGGTAACCTTGATTCTAATTTGAAAATTATCGAAAATAAGCTTGGCGTAAAAATTATATATCGCGGAACTGATATAAAAATTACGGGCTTTGATGATAACGTTGATAAATGTCAGAAAGTTATTGAGAGTTTGATTGCTTTTTGCAAAAGCGGCGAAGAAATCGATGAGATAAAGGTTAACTACGTAATATCAATGGTAGACGAGGGAAAAGAGAATATCGCAACTGATTTGCAGGGGGACGGAATTTTAATAAGCACTAAAGGTCGCCTCGTTAAACCCAAAACCCTCGGTCAGAAAAATTACGTAAAGGCAATAACCAAAAATACCGTAGTTCTTGGAGTTGGCCCTGCCGGAACAGGAAAAACCTATCTTGCAGTTGCCCTTGCCGTTAAAGCGTTCAAAAATAAAGAAGTAAACAGAATTATCCTTACCCGTCCTGCAGTTGAAGCGGGAGAAAAGCTTGGATTTTTGCCCGGTGATCTTCAAAGCAAGGTAGACCCTTATTTGAGACCTCTTTATGATGCTCTTTATGAAATGCTTGGAATAGAAAATTATCAGAAACAAGTGGAAAAAGGCAATATTGAGGTTGCACCACTTGCATATATGAGGGGAAGAACTCTTGATGATTCCTTTATTATTCTTGACGAGGCGCAAAATACCACTCCCGAGCAGATGAAAATGTTTTTAACAAGAATCGGCTTTAACTCAAAAGCAGTCATTACGGGGGACGTCACTCAGATAGACCTTCCCGATGGAAAGAGAAGCGGCCTTGTTGAAGCTATGAAGGTGCTTCGTGATATTGAGGGAATTTCTATAACGAAATTCAGCGAGAAGGACGTTGTTCGTCATCCACTTGTTCAGGAGATTATAAAGGCCTACGAACGTTATGATAATTTAAAGAATAAAAAGGCGGAAAAAAGATAAATGAATGAAATATTTTTCGAAAACAGACAAGAAAAAATAAATATAGACGAAAATATAATCTCGCTTATAAAAAAATGCTGCGATGAAGTTCTTATATACGAAGATTTCGGAGAGGATTGCGAAATTTCCGTTACCTTTTGCGATAACGAAGAAATAAAAGAATTAAACGCAGAATTTCGAAATATTGATAGAGCAACTGACGTTTTATCCTTCCCAATAAACGAAGAGGGAGAGGAATTTGAAATAAACCCCGAGAATAACTGCGTTATTCTTGGTGATATAGTTATTTCCGTCGAAAGAGCATTGGAGCAGGCAGAGGGATATAATCATTCTTTTGAGAGGGAAATGGCATTTCTCACTGTTCATTCTATGCTTCATCTTCTTTTTTACGACCACGAAAAATCTTCTGAGGATGAAGAGATAATGTTTTCAAAGCAGAACGAAATCTTAGAAAAAATGGGCATTACGAGATAGGACGTGAAAAATATGAAATCCTTACTTAAAAGCTTTTTATTCGCCATAAACGGCATAAAAATATGCATAAAAGGAGAAAGAAATTTCAGAATACATACCGTTGCAACCTTTTATATTTTGCTATTTTCTCTTTTTTATGATTTAACAAAAATCGAATATGCCATTCTTTTTATAACTATTATTCTCGTTATGTTTGCAGAGATGGTAAATACCGCGGTGGAATATGCCATCGACCTTGAAAGTCAGTCCTATAATATGCTTGCAAAAAATGCCAAGGACGTTGCCGCAGGAGCAGTTTTTTTAGCTTCTCTCGGCGCCGTTATTATGGGGATAATTTTATTTTTTGATATAGAAAAATTCAGGGAAATATTTAATTTCTTTTTGGACAAGCCATTGATATTTATTCTTTTTATAGTATCGATTATACCTGCAGTGCTTTATATTAAAGGCAGAAAAAAATAGAAAGGTTATTATAAAATGATAGAAAAAAATACAGGATTTATCGCAATTCTTGGAAGACCAAACGTTGGAAAATCAACTCTTCTCAATGCTATTTTAGGGAAAAAGGTTGCCATCGTTTCTTCAAAACCGCAGACAACGAGAAACAGAATTTTAGGCATATATAATTCAGAAGAAAGCCAGATGGTATTCGTTGATACTCCCGGCCATTTCAAACCGAAAGACCGTCTTGGTGATTTTATGATGAGAACCGTGGTTGATGCTATGGAAGATATCGACTGCGGAATACTTGTGACGGAAGCGGCAAGAAAAATTTCTCCATCGGAAGAAGAACTTATTTCTAAATTTGAAAAATCAAAAATGCCGCTTATTCTCGTTATAAATAAAATCGACGTTTATACTCCCGAGGATATAGGAGAAACAATACGCATCTTCTCAGAGCGTTTTGAGTTTTCTGACGTTGTGCCTCTTTCGGCAGATAAGGGAAAAGGAATTGACGTTCTTCTTTCCTGCGTTGAGAAATATCTTATCAAAGGACCGTTATTCTTCTCTGAGGATACCGTATGCGACGTTTCCGATAGTTTTATGATTTGCGAAATAGTGAGAGAAAAACTGCTTCGCCTTCTTGATAAAGAGGTTCCCCACGGAATTGCTGTAGAGGTTGAAAAAATGGAGCAAAGGCAAGATAAAGATATTCTTGAAATCGGAGTCGTTATCTGCTGCGAAAAAGATTCCCATAAGGGAATAATTATCGGAAAAAG
>JAFZHO010000025.1 GCA_017554835.1 Clostridia bacterium | reverse complement strand
TACAAAAAACGAAGCCGCACTGCCGATTAACTCTCCCGCTACTCCAAAAGGTATAAGCCATTTTCTCAAGGAATAATCTCTGTTTTCAATAAAAAGATAAACAACAAAGGAAAAAGCAGAAAACATAGGTAAAGTGCTCGTCAGAACACTATATATGCTATGGAGCTCCCAGGAAGTAATCGTTTTCACTAAGCTTATCAGGTAAGGCAACATAAGACAAATTGCAATTTTATTCTTAATATCGATTTGTTCCAAAATGGGAATTATTGATTTTGAAAGAGAACGAAGAGATATTTTTTCTTTTACTAACTCATTTTCATCATCGTCGGTTTCCGGTTGCAATTTCATAGTTAAAATATTCCAGAACAATATCCATAGAAAAATCACGAGGCAATAACCAAAGGTGAGAGATATATCTTCAATCGTGAGTATAGCAACCCAAATAACGATACCCGACATAACAAAAGTGTTATAAAAAGCATAGGATAATCTGGATTTTTCGTTTTTTACTATTTTACTATATTTAAAACTATAAACAGGGACGATTATCACTCCCCATACAATTAAAGCCAACATCAAAACCAGCAATACAGCCCATCCTCCGCCTAAAAGAAAGCCCAATCCAACTGCTGATGCTATAAAATAAATTATGGTAAATAAAAGAAAGGCCCAAGGATAAAAAATTTTTTTATTTTTCTTCATCGTATCACCCCAAAAACGAAGGATATGTTACCACCATAATAGCATATTTAAATTGGTTTTGCAATAAAAAAGCCTCCCTTGTGTAAAGGGAGGTGGCAAAACCATAGGTTTTGGCGGAGGGATTGTAAACAAAAATTCAAACAGTCCCCCAGTCATTTTTTCAAAACGACAGCCCCCTTTACACAAGGGGGCCATTAGTTACTTCTTATTTAAAATATCTGTTAAGAAGACCTTCAAGAACTTTGCCGTGGCGAGCCTCGTCTTGAAACTACGCCCCAAAACCGCTTAAATAAAGGGTTTTGTTATTTAATTTTAAAAAATCCCACTTTTGTCACACTATTCCTCTGCTTCACTGGAATTGTTTTCGTCTGGTTCTTTGATAGTATTTATTCGTATAAGATATGAAACATATGTACAAAGTGCTAACCAACCGAAAAGGCCGAGAGTAATCTTAATAATTATGTCAGCATCATTACCAGGTATGGCAGATATTAAAAAAGGTCCAGTGTGACAAAGAGAAATAATAAGTGGATTATATATAATAAATAGGAATTTCCACTTTTCCTCATAAATAAGTTTACTATATTTAAAACAATAAAAAGGCATGACAATAAAAATCCATATCAGTAAAGCAATAAATGCATATGCGAGACCCGCATAATCTCCAGAAGGTAAAACTATTTCAAACACGATTAGTAAAATTATGTAGGTCACGAAAAAACAGATTGAAAAAATAAACGGATAAACATATTTTTTTAACTTCTGCATTATCTCACCTCAAAAACAAAGGATATCTTACCACCATAATAGCATATTCTTAAAACTTTTTCAACAAGCCAAAAGGCACGGAGATTATCCGTGCCTTTTTCCTTTATGAATATTGTATTTCAATTCTTTTATAAGGTTAAACTTGGAGCGGTATAAACTCGTGCCGCAAGTTCCTGGTCAAGAAGATATAGACTTTTTGGGTCATCCCCAAATAGTTTATATTTATTAACAAGTTTATCAGCGTTTTCCTCTTCTTCAAGCTGCTCTTTTACGAACCAATCAAGAAACTGCATTGTTCTAAAATCTTTCACGCTATATGCCGCATCATAAATTGTATGGATTAGTTCCGTTACGTAGCGCTCGTGTTCTGCCCCTTTCAGAAGTGGGTCAAGATGAGTTTCAAAGGCATTTTCAGGTTTATCAATAGGTTCAAGAGTCACTTTAACGCCATTGCTCTGCAAATATTTCAAGAAAAGAAGGGCATGGTCGCGTTCCTCCTGGGCCTGAATAGTATACCAGTTGCCAAAGCCGTCCAAATCCTTATCTACGTAATAATTTGCTATATCCAGATAAAGATAAGCACTATAAAATTCTTTATTTATCTGATCGTTAAGCAGTTCTATAACCTTTTTATCTAACATAATATCACCTTTTTTTATAAAATAAGAGGAGTCCAAAGGACCCCTCTTTAAACTATAACCTATTTGAAGTATCTGTTTAGAAGTCCTTCAAGAGCTTTGCCGTGACGAGCCTCATCTCTTGCCATTTCGTGAACAGTATCATGAATTGCATCAAGGCCGTTTTTCTTAGCGCAAGCAGCAAGGTCAAATTTACCCTGAGTTGCACCGTATTCGCAGTCAACTCTCCATCTTAGATTGTCTTTTGTTGTTGCTTTCATATTAGGTTCTAAGTCAGCGCCAAGAAGCTCTGCGAATTTTGCAGCGTGTTCTGCTTCTTCGTAAGCTGCTTTTTCCCAGTAAAGACCGATTTCAGGGTATCCTTCTCTATGAGCGATTCTCGCCATACATAGATACATACCTACCTCTGAACATTCACCGTTGAAGTTAGCCATTAGCTGCTCAAAGATGAATTTTTTATCTTCTTCTGAGATATCTTTATTGTTTTTTACTGTTTTTTCGTAGATGCCGTATTCATGCTCTGCTGCAAGAGCTGCGCCTTCTACCATTTCGTTGAATTTTTCTGCAGGAACTTTACAAACAGGGCATCTCTCAGGAGCTGCTTCCCCTTCGTGAACGTATCCGCAAACTGAACATACAAATTTTTTCATAGTTAATTCTCCTTTTTATTTTCCTTTTTTATTTTTACTATTTTGTCGAAGGTGTATTTCGATAATTCGTTATCCACCTTTTCGCTTACCTTGCCGAATATATTATGAATAGCACAAGCCGTTTTATCGCCGTTTCTATCGCATTGATATTCATCGCAAATGCATCTGTTAACGACTATCGGCCCATCTATCACGGTTATGATATCCTTTAGGGATATCTCCCCCGCCGGCAATGCAAGCTCATATCCTCCTGATGCACCTTTATAGGATTTTGCAATCCCGCTTTTAACAAGTTTTGAAAGAATCTTCAGGGTGAATCTATCAGATACGTTAACCACGGAAGCAAGAGTTTTTGCATCAACTTTGGTATTTATTTTTGTTAAATGGGCCACTATACGAATTGCATAATCAGCTTCCAAAGTTATATACATCTCGAACTTCCTTTCTTTTAATGTCTACTTTTTTAGTTCACATTAATTATAACATATATTTTTTGCTTGTCAACACTTTTTTTAAAATTTTTTCTACTTTTTTAGTAGACATTAAATTCTCTCCTTTTTATACTTTTCACGAGTGGCAATTCCGCCTCTTATATGGCGTTCCGATTTATTTTTATCCAGAACCTTTCTAACCTCATTATATAAAGGAGGATTAATTTTTCTAAGTCGTTCCGTTATATCCTTATGCACCGTGCTTTTTGAAATGCCGAATTTCTTCGCTGCGTTTCTCACCGTGACCTTTTCATCCAAAATATAATTTCCCAGATTTATTGCCCTATCCTCTATATTGCCCTTCAAGCCATACACCCTCTTAATTTTCTACTCGGAATATTAATATGATGTATGAAAAAAATTTAGAACTAAAAGGTTCCACGCTTGTCACCTTAAAAAAGCGAGAGGTAAAACCTCTCGCCTTGAATTTAGATTTTGCTCAAAAACTCTTTTGCAACGTTATCAACTTTTTCTTCTACATCGGCTTTGCTTTCGCCCTTTGCCATCAGATAAAGTTTGATTTTCGGTTCTGTTCCCGATGGTCTTATAATCGCATAGACGTCTTTTTCAAGCAGATAATATAAAACGTTTGATTTTGGAAGCCCCGTAGAAGATTTTTCTCCCGAAGAAATATCAATTTTCTCATCAGTGAGATAATCTCTGAATTCAACTACCTTAAGACCACCTATTTTCTCCGGAAGCTCTTTTCTGAAAGACTCCATAAGAGCTTTCATTTTTTCTTTTCCTTCGATGCCTTCAAAATACATATTCTCAGTTTTTTCAATAAAATAGCCGTATTTCTCATATAGTTTTTCAAGACCGTCGTAAAGCGTCATTCCAAGAGTCTTATAATAAGCCGCCATCTCGGCAATCATCATAGTACCAACTACGGCATCCTTATCTCTTGCATAAGTTCCGACAAGGTATCCGATACTTTCTTCAAATCCGAAGATATAAGTAAATTCGCCTGAGGCCTCAAATTCCTTAATTTTTTCGCCTATAAACTTAAATCCCGTTAAAACGTTTTTAAGTTCAATATTATTCTGCTTGCAGATTTCTGCTACCATTTCAGTTGAAACGATAGTTTTAATAGCACAAGCGTTTTCGGGAAGAGTATTTTTCTTTCTTCTTGCGTTTATTATATAGTCAAGCATCAAAGAACCGGTCTGATTTCCTGTAAGGACCTTATATTTTCCGTCCTTATCCTTAACAACTGCGGCAACTCTATCGGCATCAGGGTCTGTTCCTATTATAATATCTGCATCGATTTTTTCGCCCTTTTCAATAGCCATTTTAAATCCTTCGGTATTTTCGGGGTTAGGAGATTTAACGGTGGGGAAGTTGCCGTCGGGAATCATCTGCTCATCAACGTAGCAAATATTCTCAAATCCAAGCTCCGTTAAAATTCTGGGAACAAGCTTATACCCTGTTCCGTGGAAAGGGGTATAAAGAATTTTAAGCTCTTTTGAAACTTTTTTAATAACGTCTTTATCGATGCACTGTTCTTTTACTTTTTCTATATATTTATTATCGATTTCTTCAGAAAGATAAGTGATATAATCTTTTCCTTCTTCGTAGGAAACAGTTTTAACGTCATCAAATATATCAAGCTTATCAATTTCAGAAAGGACAACCGCCGCCTCATCAGGTGGAAGCTGAGCCCCATCATCCCAATAAACCTTATAACCGTTATATTCTTTTGGGTTATGGCTTGCAGTTACGTTAATACCTGCGATGGCTTTGCATTCTCTTATTGCAAAAGAGATTTCGGGAGTTGGTCGAAGGTCCTCAAAAAGATAGGATTTAATTCCGTTAGCAGCAAGAACAAGGGCTGCCTCAAGAGCAAATTCCTTGGACATAATTCTGCAGTCGTGACCGATAACAACGCCTTTTTCCTCGCCTTTAACGCTTTTAATCAAGTTTGCAAATCCTTGAGTAGCGTGACGGACAACGTAAATATTCATTCTGTTTGTTCCTGCGCCAAGGGTTCCGCGAAGACCTGCAGTTCCAAATTCAAGATATGAATAAAAACGGGACATTATTTCCTTTTCGTCTTTAATTTCAGAAAGCTCTTTTTTAGTCGCATCATCAACGACGGGACTATTAAGCCATTTTTCTCTTTCTTTCATATAATCTAGCATAATCTCACCTCAACTATTTATTCAAAGCTTCCTCAACTGCTCTTGCAAGCTGGTCGGGGCAGGAAGTTCCTCTCATGGAGCAATTCGTTCCTTTTAATCTTTCAACAACCTCTTTTGCATCCATACCTTCAACGAGTTTTGAAAGTCCTTGGGTATTTCCGTTGCAGCCACCATAAAACTTTACGTTTTTAAGTTTTCCATCTTCTATTTCAAAATCGATCTGCCTGGAGCAGACGCCTTTTGTTTTATATGAATACATTTTCTATTCCCCCGTAACAAAGTTTATCGTCTCTGCGGCTAAATTAAGTTTTTCCATCATTTTTGGCATAATATTTTCAAGGGTATTATTTTTATCACTAATGAAATAAACGTCGTAATACATATTGCCCTTCAAAACCCCTACGATAAAATTATCGTTATCACGGAAGGTATATCCTCTATCGATATTATAATCCTCTACGTTTTCGATTTTTGTTATTTCCCCTGTTTTTTCCTGGGTATATTTACTATATTCATCGTAGAAGTTAGTATAAGTGGTTTTTGCTATTTCCTCATCAAGATATTTTGCAACGGAGGTGCGAATCCAGTATCTTTGCGCATCCTTGGGAAGATTTTTATCCTTATTGAGCTTTTCAACGTAGGAATACATAACCCTATCATTCTTTTCAATAGCAAGAAACTCGGGAGATGCTTTTTCGTAGCTTGGGTTTATTTCAAAGTCGGAAACGTCATCCATAGTAAAAATTATTTTTTCATATTCGGGGGTAAACTTGGCATAAGGAAGTTTTCTCAAGCATCCCGAAAACATAGCAAGGCAGATAACTGCCACCATAACAAACAAAATAACCTTTTTCATTTCATACCTCTTTTTTATTTATGATATTTTTCTTTATTTTTTATTTTATAAGCTCTATAAATCTGCTCAAGAAGAATAAGCCGCATAAGCTGATGGGGAAAAGTAAACTCAGAAAAGGAAAGTTTCAAATCGGCTCTTTTTATAACCTTATGGGAAAGGCCGTAGCTTCCTCCTATAACAAAGATTATATCCCCTCTTGCTTTAAGAAGAATATTTTCAATCTCCTTTGAAAAGGAAACGCTATCAAAACTTTTTCCATCAATGCAAAGACAGATAACAAAATCGTTATCCTTTATGGCAGAGAGAATATTCTCTCCCTCTTTTTCCTTTGCGAGATTTATCTGAGATATGCTATTCTCCTCATATACCCTCACTTCAGGAAGTTCTGAAATCTCCGTTTTCTGATAAGCGGAAAGCCGTTTTATATACTCGGCGCACCCGTCGGAAAGGTATTTTTCTTTTAATTTTCCCACGCAGATTATTTTTTGCTTCAAAGGTTTTCTCCTTTTGGTTTAATAGATATATTATAGCATTTAATTACAAATAAATAAACTCTTTTTATCAAATCCGTTGCGAAAAAGAAATATTTGCCTTATAATTTAATGGGGTGATAATAATGGAAGTAATAAAATTTATGCAAAAACTAAGTAATCCTTTTTTTGATTTTATTTTTAATTTTGTATCCTTTCTGGGAGAACCTATCGTAATCATCGGGGTTCTTTGCACGTTATACTGGTGCGTAAATAAAAAGAAAAGCGAAAAACTTATTTTCATTATTATAAGTTCAATGGCTTTTAACGACTGCGTCAAAAATATGGTAAGAAAAGAGCGCCCTTGGATTTTGGACGAAAGTATTTCTTCTCTTCGGCCTGATACTGCAACGGGTTATTCTTTCCCCAGCGGCCATACTCAGTTCACGGCGACCTTATGGCCATCTTTGATGCTCATTTTCAGAAAAAAATGGCTCTACCCTCTTGGGATTTCTCTGATGGTTCTTATGCCCCTTTCCAGAATTTATCTTGGCGCCCATACTTTTTTAGACGTTTTTGTGGGACTTGTTATGGGAATAGTTCTCTCTTTTTTCTTTTACTTTATTTATGGAAAAATTGAAGGCAAAAGTCCTTTTATTTATCTTATATTTTTAATACCTGCTTTATTTTCTGTTCTTGCCCTTTTGCCCTTCTGGAACGAAAGACCTGCAATGACGGAAGATACCTTTAAGATAATCGGACTTTCTATTGGTGCCGTTTTCGGAATTATTTTTGAAAACAAAAAAATAAACTTCTCCGAAAAAGGTGATTTAAAAACCAACATTCTAAAATCCCTTATAGGATTTTTGGGGATTATTATTATATACGGCGGGCTAAAGGTTCTTTTTTCCTTGCCTTTTATCCCCGAAAATATTTCGGAATATCTGGGCCTTTTGAGATATATGGCAATCGCCCTTTTCGCAACAATAGGAATGGGAACTATAATCAAAAAGTTTTTTAATAAATAGAAAACGCCTTCGGAAAATTCCGAAGGCATTTTTTTATTTCTTTATTATTTTTTCTGCGCCTGATACAACGTTCAGAATAGAATTTGCATAAGTGGGATAAAGTTTCGTGAGTATTTCCTGATTAAGAAGAAGCTCGTCCCTTTCTAAAACGGGACATTTTGCACCCTCGATTTTTTCCCCTTTTGCGCCGCAAAGAAGTTTAACCTCAAGTTCCATCATTTTACAATTTGTATAATCCTTGAAAACGTTTTCTCCAACGCCAAAAAATGAGGCAGGATTTGAGGAGTTTATCATATATAAATATCTGAAAAGTTTATAGTAAGAAAGGTATAAATAGTCAGTTACAAATCCGATATATTCTTTATTACCGGTTTTTGCCGCCATATCAAAAATAACGTTAAGAGAATTCGCAAGAAGTTTTTTGGGAAGAGTGGTTAAAATAACTCCTTTGCCAAAGGTATTTTCCTTGCCCATAGTTTCGGGGGGAATATCCTCAACCTTAATAATAGCGCCGTTTTTTTCGGGAGAACGACCCAAAAGATAATCCACGGAAACTCCATAGAAATCTGCCGCTCTGCAAAGAAATTCAAGACCGCATTCTCTGATTCCCTTTTCATAATGGGATAAAAGCGCCTGGGAAATAGAAAGCTCTTCTGAGGCCTTTTTCTGACTTATTCCTTTTTCTTTTCTTAAAAGCACCAACGTTCTTGATATACTCGTGCTCATAGTATCACCTGATTTTTTTACAAAATGTATAGATATTATAGCACCATAGCATTTTACTGTAAATAGCTTTATCAAAATTTGTAATAATATATTATTCTACTCATAAAATATCAACGAGGTGTTTTTATATGAAAAAAATAAATTTCAAAATTCTCGCCGTTTGTATTCTAATCCCCCTTATATTAGGCACCGTTTCGGGAATTCTCACTTCTTCCGCAATGGACCGATTTGAAGAAATTGCAAAACCGCCCCTTTCTCCTCCCGGATTTTTATTTCCTATAGTATGGACCTTGCTTTATATTCTTATGGGAATTTCAAGCTATCTTGTTTTTGTTTCCACGTCAGAATATAGAAAGGAAGCCCTCACCCTTTATGGAATTCAGCTTGTTTTTAATTTTATATGGCCTGTAATCTTTTTTAATTTTGAAAAATATCTTTTTGCATTTATCTGGCTTATCGCCCTTTTGGTTCTTGTTATTTTAATGACCTTGAAATTTTATAAAATTGATAAAAAATCCGCCTATCTTCAGATTCCCTATATATTATGGCTTATATTTGCAGGATATCTCAACTTGGGCGTTTATCTTTTAAATAGATGATTTTGTCCTCTTTTTGTATGCATTCTTTCAAAACGAGTAATTACCTCTTCAACCTTCCAGTAGCAAGCCTGATAATCCGATTGATTTTCGTTTATTATAGTTCTGATGTCGTTAAGCATTTTATAGCAATCTTTTCTCCTTATTCTTATCTTTTTATCTCTCATTTGTCTCACCCGTCCTTTATACTACTTTATACTACTTTGTAATATTTGTCAATATTATAGAACATATTATAGTATGATGAGTTCGGGTGATAAATATGAGACCGTTAAAGCAAAAAGTAAGCATTACTCTGGACGAGAACATAATCGAAAAACTAAAGGAACTATCCGAGGAATGCGACCGTTCTTTATCTCAGTATATAAATATTGTTTTAAAAGAGCATTTAAAAAATATTAAAAAATAAAATCTCACCGAAAAGTCGGTGGGATTTTATTATATCTGAATATTTTTCTCCTTTTCGATAAAAATAAAAAGTGTAACCCAAAATTCATTTCAAAAAAAGGAGATTTATTATGACTAAATTAACCTGTCACGTTACAAACTGCGCAAGTAATAAAAATAATTACTGCTGCCGTGGTGATATTATGGTAGACGGCGAAAACGCAAAAAAAATGGCAGACACCTGCTGCAATTCCTTCGTTCAGAAAGGTTGCTGCGAAGCATCAAACAGCACTCATTATGATAGAGAAAACGCTTCTCTTGAGGTTAAATGCGATGCCACTTCCTGCGTTCATAATAAAGATATGAAATGCGCTGCCGCTTCTATTTGCATTGATGGTCAGATGGCTTGCGAAAAAAGCGAAACTCAGTGTTCAACCTTTAAAGCAGAATAAAAAAAAACAGTGTGGATAATATCCACACTGTTTTTTACTTAATAAGTTCTTCCAAAGTATCCTCGTCGGCAAATCCAACGTGTTTTTCCACTTCCTCGCCGTTTTTGAAAACTATCAAAGTAGGGATAGACATAATCCCGTATCTCGCAGAAAGCTCACCTTCCTGGTCAACGTCAATTTTGAATATATCAATATCTTCTCTTGTCTCAGAAAACTCTTCAAGAACAGGGGCCTGCATTTTGCAAGGTCCGCACCAGGTTGCAAAGAAATCTACAACAACTGTTTTCGGGTTTTTCAGAACCTTTTCTTCAAATTGAATTGCATTTATTTTTTCTACCATAATATTTTCCTCCGATTATATTATGCCTTTTTTAAATTATAATATAAATATTTTACGAAACTATGTCCGTTTTGTCAAATTTTTTATTGTATACTAAGATAATTAGTGATAAAATATATTTAATTGTGAGCAAAAAGGAGTTGATATTATGGCAAAACGTTTCAAGAAAAAACATTCCCCCTGGAAAAGCTTTTTTTCTTCTTTTGTCATTACCTTTCTCAGTCTTGCCATAGTAGTAATATTTTTGCTCTATGGTCCCTGGTCAGGTTTTCGCCAATTATGGATAACAACCGCCATGACCACCATGAACCATAAATATCTTGCAACTATGTTTTATACCGAGGACGTTATAAATGAGGTTCTCGCAAATAATATAGTTATCGAATCCGGTCAATCAACAAACTCAGGTGAAATCACCATTAATAATAACGGAAAACCAACCATCAAAAAGCATATCGTAAAAGGCACGGGATACTACGGCTATATGCTGGAGATTTCTAACCCTTCCTGGATTCATATAGGTATTTCAAATAAATTCGGTTCTTTTGGCGAAAAGCTTGTTGACATTGTTGAAGATTATAACGCCATCGCGGCAATAAACGCTTCGGGGTTTGTTGACCCGGGAGGCCACGGAAAAGGCGGCACCCCCGTTGGTATTATCGTTCAGGACGGAAAAGTTATATATAAAGGAACCTCCAAAGTTCACGATATTATCGGATTTAACGAAGAGGGCGTTCTCGTTCTCGGAAAGTTTACCGAAAAGCAGATAAAAGAGCAGGGCATCGTTAATGGTATTGATTTCGGACCGTTTTTGATTGTTAACGGCGAAAGTGCCACTATTAAAGGCGACGGTGGTTGGGGAATTGCGCCCCGAACTGCCATCGGTCAGAGAAAAGACGGAACGGTATTGTTCCTCGTTATTGACGGGCGCCAACCGGGATATAGTATCGGCATTAAAATGAGTCAGGTTCAGAAGATTATGGAAGATTTCGGCGCATATAATGCCGCAAACGTTGACGGTGGATCTTCCTCATCTATGCACCTTAACGGCGAGCTTATCACAAAACCTTGCGGTCCAAGCGGAGAAAGATGGCTTCCTAACGCTTTTGTTATTTGTTCGCCATCAGACTATAAAGCCGCCCAGGCAAAACGAACTCATTTAATTGACTAAAACACTATTTTAGAGTATAATATGGAAATAGACTAAACAAGGGGAAAGCATAATGAATAAAATCGGTTTTGATAACGAAAAATATATAAAACTTCAGTCCCAGAATATACGCGACCGTATCAATATGTTTGGCGGCAAGCTATATATGGAATTCGGAGGAAAACTTTTTGACGATTTCCACGCATCAAGAGTTTTGCCCGGTTTTGCCCCGGATAGCAAGGTCAAAATGCTTATGGAACTTCGTGACCAGGCAGAAATCGTTATAGTTATCAACGCTGACGCCATCGAAAAAAACAAACGCCGTGGCGACCTTGGTATTACCTATGACCAGGACGCTCTTCGACTTATGGATGCTTTCCGTGATATCGGGCTTTACGTTGGCAGCGTAGTTATCACTCAGTATAACGCTCAACCCGCAGTTCAGTCCTTTGAAAACCGTTTGACCATGCTTGGTATCAAAGTTTATCGTCATTATACCATCGAAGATTACCCTGCAAATATCCCTCTTATCGTTAGTGACGAGGGATTTGGCAAAAACGATTATATCGAAACTTCCCGTTCCCTTGTTGTCGTTACTGCGCCAGGCCCCGGAAGCGGAAAATTGGCGGTTTGCCTTTCTCAGTTATACCACGAGAATAAGAGAAAAACCACTGCAGGATATGCAAAATTCGAGACTTTCCCTATCTGGAACCTTCCTCTTAAGCATCCCGTTAACGTAGCTTATGAAGCGGCAACTGCCGACCTTAACGACGTTAATATGATTGACCCGTTCCATCTTGAAGAATATGGTGTTACCACCGTTAACTATAATAGAGATATTGAGATTTTCCCCGTTTTAGCCGCAATTATGGAAGAGATTATGGGTTCTTCCCCCTATAAAAGTCCAACTGATATGGGCGTTAATATGGCGGGCTACTGCATTACTGATGAAGATGCCGTTACCGATGCCTGCGTTCAGGAGATTATCCGCCGCTATTATGCCGCCCTTTGTTCAAACAGGCAGGGAATGAGCGGTAAAAGTGAGATTTATAAACTTGAACTTCTTATGCGTCAGATGAACGCAGGAATTGAAAACAGACCCGTTGTTGCCGCCGCTTTGGAAAAAGCAGAAAAAACAGGTGCTCCCGCCGTTGCAATAGAACTTGATAACGGAAAGATTATAACGGGAAAAACCTCTCCTCTTTTAGGTTCAAGCGCCGCAATGCTATTAAACTGTCTTAAAGAGCTTGCAGGAATTGATGATAGCGTGGAACTTATTTCTCCAACTATTATCGAGCCCATTCAGCATTTAAAAATAAGCCATATGGGTAACCATAATCCACGACTTCATACTGATGAGATTTTGATTGCCCTTTCTATCTGCGCCGCAACTGATAAAATCGCCGCAGATGCTCTTGCTCAGCTTCCAAAACTACGCGGACTTGAAGCCCATTCAACCGTTATTTTATCAAGAGTGGACGAGCAGTGCTTTAGAAAACTTGGCGTAAATATCACTTTTGAGCCAAATTATCAGACTAAAAAACTTTATCATAATTAATAAAAAAGCCGAAGAAAACTTCGGCTTTTTATTTGAAAGGATATTATTATGAAACTTCCCAAAATCGGAATGCGAATAACAAAAACCTTTATTGCCGTTTTTCTTTGCTTTCTCGTTTCTTTTATAAGAAAGGACGGCGTTCCCTTTTATTCAGCCATTGCTGCAATTTTATGTATGCAGCCCGACGTTTCAAATAGTATAAAGGTAGGACTTAATAGAGCAATCGGCACTTTTATCGGCGGTATTTTTGGTATTTTAATTCTGACGATTTTCCATCTGTATATTCCGATAGATATTATTATGCTGAGATATTTTATTGCTTCTTTAATGCTTATTCCCTTGATTTATATTTCTGTTCTTGTTAAAAAACCTACCGCATCATATATTACCTTCGTGGTTTTCCTCAGTATCGTTATAACCCACGGAAACGATATTAACCCCTTTATCTTCGGTATTAACAGAATGATAGATACCCTTATCGGTATCGGAATTTCCATTCTTATAAATAAAATTCTCCCCGGCAAAAAAGAAAATTAAAAAGGTATCGGTTTTTACCGATACCTTTTTTATTACGCTTCGAAAAATGCTTTTATTCCTTTATAAGCCATATAAACGTCAAGTTTTGAAACAACTTCAAAAGCTGCGTGCATTCCAAGAACGGGAACTCCAAGGTCCAAAACGTCCATACAAAGCTCAGCAATATACATTGCAACAGTTCCGCCGCCGCCCTGGTCAACTTTGCCCATTTCGCCGATTTGCCAGATTACGCCTGCTTTATCAAATATATTTCTTACGTAGCCAACGAACTCTGCGCTTGCATCAGAGGTTGATGATTTTCCGCGACTTCCTGTATATTTTGATGCGGCAAAACCATAGTTAATTCTTGTTGAATTTCTAATTTCAGTAACCTCAGGATAGTTGGGGTCGTGAGCTGCGCTAACGTCAGTTGAAAGGCATTTGCAATTTCTTATAACGTCTTTAAGTTTTTCGCCCATTGACTCGGCAACGTCCTCAATAACGTATTTAAGGAATTCGGATTTCATACCTGTAACTCCGTTGGAGCCGATTTCCTCCTTATCTGCCAAAACTGCCATAATAGTATGAGCAGGGGTTTTAGCGTCAAACAAAGCAGTTATTGAAGGATATGCGCAAACCCTATCATCATGGCCATAAGAACCGATTAAGCTTCTGTCAAGTCCGATATCTCTTGCCATATAAGATGGAACAAGCTCAAACTCTGCAGAAACGAAATCTTCCTCAGTAATATTATATTTTTCAAAAAGAATATTCAAAACGTTTAATTTAACTCTTTGGGAAACCTTATCATCGCAAAATGGTCTTGAACCTATAATAACGTTCATTGCCTCAGCATTAACCGCATCAGACATAGTTTTGGACATCTGGTCTTTTGCAAGGTGAGGCAAAAGGTCGGGGATGCAGAAAACGGGGTCGTTTTCGTTATCGCCAATGGAAACGTCAACGCTTGAACCATCTTTCAGAATTGCAGTTCCGTAAAGAGATAGTGGAAGTGATAACCACTGGTATTTTTTGATTCCGCCGTAGTAATGAGTTTTGAAATAGCCGATTTCATCCGTTTCAAAAACGGGGTTAGGTTTAAGGTCAAGGCGTGGTGAATCGATATGAGCCGCAGCGATATGGATTCCCTCTGTTATAGGTAGAGTTCCAACGGTAACAAAGGCCACTGTTTTGCCTCTGTTATCAAAATAGACTTTGTCTCCTGCTTTTAGTTTCATACCTTTTTCAAAAGGCACAAATCCGCATTTCTCTGCCATTGCGATAGAATATTTCGCGCAGACTCTTTCAGTTTTTGAATTATCAAGATAATCTTTATATCCTTCGCAATAATCATATGCCGCCTGAATTTCTTTTTCTTCCAATAAATCAAAACCGTTTTTCTTATTGTGCAAAAGTTTTTCCGAAAGAAGTTCTCCTCTTGTTTTTTCTGACATAATATCACCTCATTATTTATTTGAAAAATCATATATTTCTTTATATTTATTTTTATTTGCCATTACTTTTTTTACGTAGTGCCTTGTCTCTCCGTAAGGAATATGGTAAAGAGTTTTGCCGTCTTTTGAATATCTTTCGTCTAAAAGCCATTTATTAACGGCGCCTCTGCCTGCATTATAGGCGGCGATAGCGGTTTCCTCTACCTGAAACTCATCAAGAAAAAGGCGGAATATATAGCACCCGTATTTTATATTGATTTCGGGAGTATAAATATCTTTTTCCGAAAGGGTTTTATTATTATCCCTCAATAGCGCCCATCGGAAAGTATCAGGCGTTATCTGCATAAGCCCCAAAGCCCCCGCAGAAGAAACTGCATCTTCCTTGAAATTGCTTTCGGTTTTTATTATGCCGAAAACAAGCTCTTTTGAAAGATTATATTCATCTGCGTATTCATAAACCTGCTCACTATATTTTAAAGGATAGAAGTTTTTTATTATGTTTTCATTCCAGATTTTTTCATATCCTATATAAAAACCAATACCCAATAAAATAATTATACCACAAACGATAATATTGAATTTTAGAGTGTTTTTTGCTCTTTTAGCTCTCTTCATTTATATCTCCGCGTAGTTTTATGAGAATATTTTTTACCTTTACGTATAAGTTATTATCGTCGTTATCGTTATTATATATAACGTAATCGGCGTTTTTTATATAATAATCATCGTCAAGCTGATTTGAAAGACGTCTTTCAGCCATTTCCTCGCTTATATTATCCCTTGCCACAAGTCGCCCAATCTTGATTGTCCTATCTGCCACAACGGCAATAGTTTTATTGCAGATTTTTTCAAGCTTTGCCTCGTAAAGAAGGGGCGCATCAATAAGAACGTTGATATTATCTTTTTTGCATTCCTCGATAATTTCCTCGATTTGTTTTATTATATATTTATGGGTAATTTCGTTAAGCTTTGATAATTTATTTTTATTATTAAAAACAATTCCCGCAACTTTTTTTCTGTCATAAACGTTGTTTTTATCAAAAATATCCTCGCCGAAAAACCTGCAAAGTTCTTCTCTGCATAAAGGATTTCTCACCACGTTATGAGCGATTTTATCGCAATCGATAACTCTATATCCATCTTTTTCAAAAATGGTGGAGCATAAAGACTTACCACTGCCGCTGGAGCCCGTAATTCCCACAACTATCATTTCTGTCACCCTAATTCTATAACGTTAAACCCTGCGGCACGAAGCATTCTGTTTAAAACCGCAAGCCCAATTCCCTCGCTTGAAGGATAAACGGAATAAATTTCCCGTATTTCTTTATTATCAAATTTTCTCAAAGCGGAAAAAATCTTTTTCGCCTGATTAGAGAGGTCTTCTTTTTCGCCGATTTTTATAACGTTTTCCCCTTTGATATCAGAATAATCATCGTAGCATATTATTCCTGTTTTATGGGTTTTGCTTTTCTCTTTTAAAAATCCGATAACCTTTTCTTCTTCTCCCGAAACAAGATATAAATTCCCATTTGGAGCATAGTGCTTATATTTCATTCCCGGAGAAATAACTTTTTCCTTTTTCTCGTCAAGCTCGTTTAGAATGCTTTGGGAGATTTTTATTTCTCCAACGACTTCCTCTATCTCTTTTGGGGTAACTCCCCCCGGTCTTAGAAGAATAAACTCATCATCTACGGCAGAAAGCACCGTGGATTCAACTCCAACGTTGCAGTCTCCTCCATCAACTATTGCCGAGATTTTTCCCTCCATATCAAAAACGACGTGGGAAAAAGAAGTCGGACTTGGTTTTCCCGAAATATTTGCCGATGGCGCCGCAAGAGGAAAATTGCATTTTGAAATAATTTCAAGAGCGATTTCGTTTTTGGGCATTCTTATTGCAACGGTATCAAGCCCACCTGTAGTCTTATAAGGAACGATATCCTTTTTCTTGAAAATCAAGGTCAAAGGCCCCGGCCAGAACTTGTCCATAAGTTTTTCTGCTTTTTCCGAAACCTCTTTTGCGTATAAATAAACGTCTTCTTTTTTGCTTATATGTATAATAAGGGGATTATCAGAGGGTCTGCCTTTTGCCTCGTAAATTTTTCTGACGCAATCCTCTTTCAAGGCGTTTGCCGCAAGTCCATAAACCGTTTCCGTAGGAATCGCAACTACTTCGTCTTTTATAAGAAGCTCTGCCGCTTTTGAAAGAGAATCTCTCCCCAATAAAAGTGTTTCCATAAAATTTTCCTATTCTCCGTAACCTGCTTTTAATTTTTCGGCGGTATCTGCCGCAGCAAGAACGTCAATAATTTCGTCTATATCTCCGTTTAATATTTCTTCAAGACGGTATAAAGTCAGAGAAACTCTATGGTCGGTAACTCTGCCCTGAGGATAGTTATAGGTTCTGATTCTCTCGGATCTGTCACCTGTTCCGACCTGGCTCTTTCTCTTGCTTGCAACCTTTGCCTGCTGTTCCTGTCTCTCAATATCGTATAATCTGGAGCGAAGAACTTTAAGAGCTTTATCTTTGTTTTTATGCTGACTTCTCTCATCCTGACATTCAACAACCATTCCGCTTGGAATATGAACGATTCTTATGGCAGAAGAGGTTTTATTAACGTGCTGACCGCCTGCACCGCTTGCACGGAAGGTAGAAATCTCAAGGTCTGCAGGGTTAATATCGATTTCAACGTCCTCAGCAGTTGGAAGAACGGCAACGGTAACGGTAGAAGTATGAATTCTGCCTGAAGATTCCGTATCGGGAACTCGCTGAACTCTATGAACACCGCTTTCGTATTTAAGTCGGCTGAAAGCGCCCTCTCCCTCTATCATAAAGGAGATTTCTTTAATTCCGCCGATACCCGTTTCGTTTATATTCATAAGCTCGATTTTGAATCTCTTTGTCTCAGCATACATTGAATACATTCTGTAAAGAGCAGCCGCAAAAAGCGCCGCTTCCTCACCGCCTGCACCTGCACGGATTTCCACGATAACGCTTTTTTCGTCGTCCTCATCTTTTGGAAGAAGAAGAATTTTAAGCTCGTTTTCGCAGATCGCCATCTGATCTTTCGCCTCGTAGAACTCCTGCTCAAGCATATCACGCATATCCTTATCCGTTTCGGTCTCAAGCATTTCCTGGGCATCCTTCTGAGTCTGAACAGCGTCAGTATACTCTCTGTATTTCTCAACGATAGGAGTGAGGTTTTTCTGCTCCTTCATAAGCATTTTGAACTGCTCAGGATCTGTTACAACCTCGGGATCAGAAAGCTTTTCGTTAATTTCGTCATATTTTTTGCTGATATCTTTTAATTTGTCTAACATAAAAACCTACCTTATATCTCAATGAATTTTTTTACTGCTTTTTCAAATTTTGACCTGGGAAGCATAATTTCGTGACCACATTTTTCGCACCGTATCTTAATATCCATCCCAACACGGAAAACAATGAATATATCATTACCGCAAGGGTGCGGCTTTTTCATCTGAACTTTATCGCCTATGTTTATATCCATAATATGCCTCCATGTTTAAAAATTTTCATACAAAATTTCATTTTACCGGGAGTAAAAATGCTTGCTTGCAAGGGCATTTTTGCGACGCCGTCAATTGACACAGTACTCGAAAGAGCACAAAAGAGCGTTAGCTCCTAAGAATTTTATGAAATAAAATTCTGTATGTGTCAATTATAACACATATTATTACAAATCACAAACCAAAACTGTATTTAATTTCAACTTATAACCTCATAAATATCTGCAAAAATAATATTAAAGATTTTCGAAAGGCAGATTTTATGGATATTAAGATATTAAGTCAGTTTTATTCCTCCTTTGAGGCAGAAAACGCAGCAAGAAAATTGAATAAACTTTTCGTTCTTAAAAGCGTTCGTATTTTATTCTCAAAATTAACCAAGAAAAAACCAATTATCTATTATAAAGAAAACGGCTACTCCATTCCTGAAAAAGGGTCGGATGCTTTTGCCTTTAACGGCGTTTATGAAAAATTCTATTCCGCCATTGATAAAAAGGATTTTCGCCTTCTTGATTATAAGATAGGCACCAACCCCGATTTTGAAATGATAGCCGATAATTCCTGCGTTCTTGAAATCTGCGCAGACTATTCCAAAATTCATAATATTACAAAAGCCATCAGAAATTCCGGCGGATATAATATAACCTTTTCAGGTTTATCATAAACCTCTTTGTTTTTTCATAGTATTAGAT
>JAFZHO010000024.1 GCA_017554835.1 Clostridia bacterium | reverse complement strand
AGGTATCTCGGAATATAAAACGTCGCTAAGAGGTTTTTTCCATTTATCTGAGATTCCTTTTTCACCGCAGAATGCACCCATAACAGAGCCAACAGTAGCACCGTTACAGTCAGTATCCCATCCGCCCTGAACGGAAAGAACAACGGCTTCTTCAAAGTCGCCCTTTGAATATTCGATTGCGGCAACGCAAAGTGCGGCGTTGTTTATTGTATGAACCCAATTATAATGGCTGAAATTCTCTATGATTTTTTCAACTACTTCTTCTCTTGAAGTTGATTCTTTACCGATTTTTCTTGCAAGAATCATTGCTTCATAAAATCTTGAAGTTTCGGGAATTTCTTTAAAAGCAGATGCGAACATTTCATCAACTGTTTTTGCTCCGAAAGCGGCGGAAATCAATGCAGCAAAGAACATTGCGCCGTAAGTTCCGTTTTTAACGTGGGAAAAATCTGCATCTCTGAAAGCAAAATCGGCAGCCAGATGAGGATTTCCTGCGGCAGCATAACCAAATCCGTCTATTCTTATCTGAGCGCCAATCCACTCTCTATATGGGTTGAGATATGAATTAACCTTATGCTCTTTAAGAGCTTTTTTGCAGATTTCTTTATCAGGTTTACCCCATGCATCATGCTCATCAAGATTAACAAAATTCAAATAGGCCTGATTTTCCGCAGTGCATAAACATCTGAAAGGAAGTTTCCACATCCAGTTCAGTGCAACGTCCCAGGTATCAAAATCTTTTCCGTGATTTTCAAGAAGAATAAGGGAAAGAACTGTATATCTGATATCGTCATCCGTCGGCATAAATTTAAGAGTCTCTTTGGTTGACCACTGAGTTATTTTAGCGTTATCTTCTTCAACTGCTCTTGAATTAGATGGAACGTAATCATTAATTGGCCACGCATCTGCTTTAACGTACCAATTTTTGATAGCGTCTGCTTTCCAACCCTCAATAGGTTTTCCAAGTGCGCAACCAACGCATCTTCCAAGCCAAGCGCCATAGAATTTATTTTTCAAATCTTCATCATCAGAAAGTTCGTATTTATCAAAATCCCCTTTAAGAGATTTCTGAATATCTTCATAAGATACGGGTTCAATATATTTATAATCGGGATCGTCAGGCAATTTTGTCATCTCATCGTAAATTGCCATTAGTTTTTCTTTATCGTTATTTGCTTCTTTAATTCTTTTTTCAAAATCAGCTCTGTCAAATAATTTTCCTTCCTCTTTGAGCTGATCAAGTTCCTCAACGAGTAAAACAGATAGTTTCTGATATCCTGCCATAAATAGCACCTCTTTTTTTATTTGATACTATGATAATAATCTTTTTTTGATGGGAATAATATAACAATCTGGCTATTTTATCAATATATTTATTTATTTTTCGTTTAACTTATGTTATCATTTAAATATAATATTCTGGAGGTGTGTTATGGCCTGTAAATTACATTATTTTTCACAAGATATCAGAGAAGAAAAAACCGCAATCCCCTTTTATAGCCATAAATGCTATGAACTCGTTTACTATATCAATGGCTCAGGGTCCACGACAATAGCCAACGAGAAATATAATTATCAAGGTGGAACTTGCGCAGTTATTCTACCAAACGTTCCCCATGATGAAAAAAGAAACGATAAAACCTTGCTTTCGTTTATTGGTTTTTCAACCTCTAATCAAAATATATTAAAAAATGGTCTTGTTACCGATAATTCCGGGGTAATATTAAAACTATTTAATAAAATCAAAGATGAATATTTCAGCAAAAATCAGAATTACGATATATATATAAACTCATTGTGTGAACAAATTTGCGTTGAAATCTCAAGAATCCAGTATAGTTCCTCTTCATCTCTTGATAAAATTGACTACGCAAAAAACTATATTGACGAATATTTTTCTGATAGTATTTCTCTATATGATTTAGCAAAAATTTCGGGATATTCGTATCATCATTTCAGGCATCTTTTTAAAGATAAATACTCCTTACCACCTTTTGAATATATTATGAATAAAAGAATGGAAAAAGCAAAAAATCTTCTTCAAAACAGCAATCTCTCAGTTTCGGAAATTTCGCAAAATTGCGGTTTTGCTTCCTCTTCTCAGTTTTCCATGCTATTTAAAAAAACCGAGAAAATGACACCAAAAGAATTTCGAAATAAATAAAAAGCAGAAGCAATAATGCTTCTGCTTTTCTTATTTTTCTTTTTTATAAACAATAAGTCGATATAGCGAAATCTCTTTATATCCCAGTAAATACGCCGCTCCCGATATTAATATCAAAGCAAGATGAACGAGAAGAATATATGTATCGTTATCGTTTATTGCAAAACCGCCAAAACCGAAATTTATAATACCGTTAACAAAATTCACAAGTGGAATATCCTCATTAAAAATACGGATTATAAGCGGAAGGGTTCCGGGTAATGTTCCTATAAAGCAGGAGTAGAATCCTCTGAAAATATTTTCTTTCTCTGCTCCTCTTTTAACTTTTCCGATATCGTCCCATCCCATTTTCCAGCATATCTGATAATAAAAAACAGCATAAATTATAAACATCGTTCCCCCGTGGTATAGTTCAGCCGTTTTTCCTCCAATAAGAGAAAAAGGCATAAACAACGATATAGAAACAATAATTAAAAATAAGCTATTTAAAAAGCATTTAAGACTAAGTTTAAAAGTTGATTTATTTGCCAAAATAATCATTCTCCTTTTTCTATAATTTTATATATCATGCTATTTAAAATTTGGGGATTTAGTTTTCCCTTTGATTTTATCATACATTGTCCAATAAGGAAACCCACTGCGTTTTTCTTTCCGTTTTTAAAATCTTCAACGGCTTTCTCGTTTTCTTCTAAAACGGTTTTTATAATTTCTTCTATATAATTTTCATCGTTTATCTGGTTAAGTCCAAGATTATCCAAAGCGTCAGAAGCGGAAATATTGTTTTTTTCCATTTCCTGAAAGATTTTTCCAACAGAAGAATTTGAAATCCTGCCTTCATTAACAAAATCTATAACACGGCAAAATTCTTCGGGCGAAATTTTTGCAAAATCGTTTATTATCTTATTTGAAATAATTTTATAATTATTATTTATCAAAACACATTTATCAAAAAAATCCGATTTTTCCTTATCCCGTATAAGAGTCATAGCATCATCTTTTGAAAGGTTATATTTTTTTGTATAGGTTAAAAATCTTTCAAAAGGAAGTATGGGAATTTCTCTTTTTATTTCGGATATGATTTTATCATCAATTTCAATAAAAGGAATATCCGGCTCTTTGAAGAACCTATAATCTGCGCTTTCTTCCTTATCTCGCATCAGAACGGATTTTTCATTTATGCTATCCCATTTTCTTGTCTGCGATATTATTTTATTGCCTTTTCGAAGTTCTTCTATCTGCCTTTTTGCTTCGTATTCAATGGCTTTAATAGCGGCAGAAAAAGAGTTGATATTTTTCATTTCCAAGCGATTCCCAAGAGTTTCTGACCCCTTTTCCATAACAGAAACGTTAACGTCGCATCTTAGCATCCCCTGCTCCATTTTGCACTCGGAAACGCCAATATATTTTAATAGAAGTTTTATACCATCCAAAAACTCTTTTGCCTGATTTATATTCTCTATATCGGGCATGGTGACGATTTCGATAAGAGGAACTCCGCATCTATTATAATCAATCAGCGTTAAATCATCGTATCTATCGTGAATAAGTTTACCTGCATCTTCCTCAAAATGAATTTCTTTTATTCTGATTTTTTTAATTATATCATTATCAAGAATTTCAAGATACCCGTTTTGGCAAATCGGTTCATAAAACTGAGAAATCTGATAAGCTTTTGGCAAATCGGGATAGAAATAATTTTTTCTGTCAAGATATGTATTATTATTTATTTGGCAGTTGAGGGCAAGTCCCGTTTTTATTGCTTTTTTTACTGCTTCTTTATTAAGAGACGGAAGCGCCCCGGGAAGTCCCGTGCAAACGGGACAGCAATTTTCGTTTGGAGAATCGCCAAAACTATTTTTACAACTGCAAAACATTTTGCTTTTTGTATTAAGTTCGCAATGAACCTCAAGTCCAATACGAATATCATATTCCATATTAAAATACTCCTAAACTATATCGTTATCAAAGCCAATTTCTTTTTCAAGGGCGTTAGCCATTTTTAAAAGAATGTGGTCAGAGAATTTCTTTGAGGATATTTCAATACCAACGGGCATATCAGAACTATCAACTCCGCAAGGCAAAGAAATAGACGGAATCCCCGTAACACTTGCAAAAACAGTGCAAATATCTTCATCATAGATATTTTTGTTGTTTACCTTTTCCGAAATTTCGTGAGCAGTTCTCGGCGAAGTTGGCGTTATTATAAAATCAAATTTATCAAATATTTTATCTAATTTTTCTATCAACTGATTTTGCATATTAACTGCTCTTTGATAGTATTTTTCATATTGAGAAGAAGATAAAATATAGGTTCCGAGAATAATTCTTCTTTTAACCTCGGTGCCGAAAGCATTTGTTCGGATTTTTTCAATATCAGAATCTTCATCGGGGTGAAAACCAAATCTTATTCCATCATATTTTGATAAATTTGAACTTGCCTGCGCCGATGAAATAATATAATAAACCCATAGAGCATCTTTAATTTCGGGAAGAGAAATTTCCTCTATTATTCCGCCCATATTCTCAATGATTTTAAGGGCTTTATTTACTTTTTCAAGAACATCGGAAGAAATAATATTGCTATTAAAAAGTTCTTTTATAACAGCGATTTTTTTGCCTTTTAAACTATAATTTTCAAGATTTGAAAAATCAAAATTAAAATTTTTACAGGTCATATCTTTATTATCGTATTTATAAATAATCTGAGACAATAAAGAAACGTCTTTAACGCACCGACCCATAGGACCTATAACGTCATACCCTGAGGCAAATGGAATAAGCCCGTTTCTCGAAACTGCACCGTAGGTAGGTTTCAGGCCTACAATTCCGCAATATGATGCAGGAAGTCTTATAGACCCACCCGTATCAGTCCCAAGAGAAAAGGGTGCTTCTCCCGATAATATAGCCGCTGCGCTACCACTTGAAGAACCGCCTGCTACTTTTTTTATATCACGAGGATTTTTAGTAACACCAAAATAGGAGTTTTCTCCCGTTGACCCCATGGCAAACTCATCCATATTGGTTTTGCCTAAAATAATCATTTCTGATTCTTTAAGGCATTTTACTGCAAATGCATCATAAACGGGAATATAATTACAAAGCATTTTTGAGCCGCAAGTTGTTAAAAGCCCTTTTGTTGAAATATTATCCTTTACTGCAACGGGAATCCCTGCGAGAAAAGAGAGATCCTCTCCTTTTATTCTTTTTATATCGAGTTCTTCTGCTTTTTTTAATGCATTTTCTAAATCAAGGGTAATATAAGAAGATAAGAATTTCTCCTTTTTCTCGATTTGATTTATGAAACTTTGAAGAATTTCTTTTGAACTTACCTCTTTTTTCTTTAGCAATGATGCAAGCTCAAAACCTTTACACTTATATAATTCTTTCATACTCTATTCCATCATTTTTGAAACGGTAAAACAACCGTGTTTTATCTTATCAGAATTTTTTAAAATATCGTTTTTATCAAAACTTCGGGAAATATTATCTTCTCTAAGATAATCAAGGGTAATATATTCCGTTTTAGAATTATTATCAAAAGAACATTCTTCATCAATAAGAGAAATAAGATAGTTAAGATTAGGATAAATAGCGTCAATATCCTCGCCGTCAACATTTATTTTCGAAAGTTCTGCGGCTTTTTTAATATCTTCTTTTGATATTGCCACCAAAATCACCCCTTATTTTATCATATTCTCAAATTCTTCTTCGGAAATTATATTTATATTCAAATCTCTCGCCTTATCAAGTTTCGAGCCCGCTTTTTCTCCTGCGAGAACGTAGCTTGTCTTCTTTGAGACTGAGGAAGAAGTTTTGCCTCCAAGTTTTTCAATAATATCAGAGGCCTCATCCCTTGTGAATTTTGTTAAGGTTCCCGTTAAACCAAAGGTAAGTCCCTCGAATCGATTATCAATATCAGCTGATTTGGCGCTTTCCATATTAACGCCTGCAAGTTTCAGTCTCTCAATAATTGCCATATTATCCGGGTTAGAAAAGAAATCAATAACGCTTTGCGCCATTATATCTCCGAAATCTTCTATCTGAGAAATCTCCTCAAAAGAGGCAGAAATTATATTATCTATGCTTTTAAATCTCTTTTCAAGAGCTTTTGATGCCTTCTCGCCTATATTTCTGATTCCAAGGCCGAAGATAAGTCTGTAAAGTGGATTACCTTTAGAGCCATCGATGGCATTTATAAGATTATCAGAGGATTTATCCCCCATTCTCTCAAGATTAGAGAGCTGATTTTTATCCATAAAATAAATATCTGCGATATTATTTATAATTCCGTTATCAATAAGAGCGTAAACGGTGGATTCTCCCATTCCCTCAATATCCATACAAGGTCTTGAAGCAAAATGAATTATTCCTCTTGCTATTTGAGCAGGGCAATTTACGTTAACGCATCTGACTGCAGACTCGTTTTCAGGTTTTATGACCTTTTCACCGCAAACGGGGCAAAAAGACGGCATAATATATTCCTTTTCATTGCCTTTTCTTTTATCTTTCAGAACTTTAACAACCTCGGGAATTATATCTCCTGCTTTCTGGATAATAACTCTATCCCCGATTCTTATATCTTTTTCCTTTATAAAATCCTGATTGTGCAAGGTGGCTCTTGAAATCATTGAACCTGCAACGTTAACCGGCTCTAAAACGGCATTTGGAGTCAGAACTCCCGTTCTACCCACCTGAATAACTATATCTAAAAGAGTTGTTTCCTTTTGCTCGGGGGGATATTTATATGCTATCGCCCATTTGGGGTATTTTACCGTGCTTCCAAGCTCCTCTCTATGGAGAAGACTGTTCACCTTGAGAACTGCTCCGTCAATGTCAAAGGGGAGCGTTCCTCTCATCGCGCCGAAGCGGTCGATCTCCTTTTTTGCCTCTGCAATAGTGGAGAAGGTGCTATAATAGGGACTGACCGGAAATCCGAGCCTTTTTAATTCGTCGAGAGCCTCCGTGTGAGTCTTGAGGTCT
>JAFZHO010000023.1 GCA_017554835.1 Clostridia bacterium | reverse complement strand
CCTCATCGTGATTTCCGATAGCGCAGCAAATATCAGCTATTTCTGATGGCTCCATTCCGATTTTATTCAAAACGGTAAAAGCCATAACCGCACCGCTTTGAGCATGGTCAACGCGGTTTATGCAGTTTCCGATATCGTGCATATAGCAGGCGATACGGCAAAGTTCTATATCTCTTTCGGATACGTTTTTAAAAGCTTTCAGAACTTTTACTGCGTTTTCTTCAACTATTCCCACGTGGGAAAAGGAGTGCTCAGTATAACCAAGAGATAGTAAAACCTGGTTACCTTTTTTTATATATGCTTTTATTTCTTCTGAATTTTTAATATCCTGAATTGTAATCATATTATTTTCTGTGGTATTTATAATATGCCACGTAAACCTCCTTTTTATTTTCTTTGAAAACTTCAAGAACAACTCCATCATGACTCATAAGTTCGCCGGGATGGATGGAATCTGCCATTTCACGAAAAACGATTTTATTATCGCACATTATAACAAACTCCTTGTCCGTAATATTCATATATCCGTCTTTACCGAGAACGATTTCTCCGTCAGGGGTTCTTTTTGTTATGTATGATATTTTTCTTTTATCGAGGTCTATAAGAATTTTTATATCCTCGTCAATTTTGATTTTCCTTTCTTTCTTAAAGAAAGTTTCTCTCTTAAAGAATTTAAACATTTCTTTTCCTCGCTTTAAAAACGTCGTTACAGGTTTTTATACAAATTCCGCAAACGGCACCACGACCAATATGCATAAAATTATTTTTCATATAATCACTGCAGCTTTTTGCATCAAAAATATGGCTTCTGTCCCTCGTTTCGTCAAAGGATTCTCCCGTAATCGCCATAGCAGGGCAGGCCTTAACGCATTTATCACAACCGACGCAAATATCATCAATAGGGGAAGGAGCTGGCATCTCAATATCGCAGAAAATAGTTCCAAGTCGAACGCAGGGACCAAAATCCTTATGGATAAAAAGAGCGTTTTTGCCAATAGAACCAAGACCTGAAAGACGAGCCACCTTTTTATGAGAATATCTGCCTTCGTAGTTATTGCCTTTTGAATTTATTGATTGGGAGGCGGGGATGGGGATATAATTATTACCCATTTTTTCAATAAACATTCCCGTCTGCAAAATAAGAGAATCGATAAAAGCGTTTACGCCTCTGTAATGAGTGAAATATGTAAAAGTGGGGCTTTCATCGATTTCGGAAATTACCGAATCGGATAATTTTATAACTATTGATATGGCGTTATTAAATCCGCCTACATCATCGTCAGTTTTTGTAAAACCAACGTCCCAGGCACCTTTTTCAAGAAGGAACTGCCTTATGCGTTCTATTTTTTCGTTTTCTACCATTTAAATCACCTTAAATTAATTATACCATAAATTCCTGTTTTGTGATATAATATTCTTATAATAAATAATAAGGTGATTTTATGAAAGAATATAACTTTTATGCCTTTATAAACAGAATGAGATATATTATCAGATGGGGACTTATGAAAAATACTGAGAAAGAAACTTTAAAAGAGCATTCTTTTGACGTTGCCGTTATTGCTCACGGACTTTGCCTTATCGGTAATAAATATTTTGGCAAAAACTATGATATAAAAGAGATACTTTGCTATGCTCTTTATCATGATAGCGGCGAGATTATAACGGGGGATTTGCCAACGCCTGTTAAATACCTTGATAAAGATATTTCAGAAAAATATAAGGAGATAGAAAATCTCGCAACCAAAAAGCTTTTAAACGCTCTTCCCGATGAAATGAAAGAAGAATTTGAGGATATTTTCTTTTTGGAAAATAAAGAATCAAAAAGAATCGTCAAAGCGGCAGATAAAATCTCTGCACTTATAAAATGCACTCAGGAAATTTCAGCAGGAAATAAAGACTTTGAAAACGCATATGAAGGCACCTTAAAATCCATTAAGGAAATGAATATGGAAGAAGTAGATTTCTATCTTGAGCATTTTCTTCCGCCTTTTTCAAAAAATCTTGACCAAATAAGTTTATAGAGGTGATAATATGAGTATTGATTATATTAACGAGATAGCAGAAAAAATAGCAAATCAGTTTTCTGTTGATTTTATTTATTTATATAATAGAAAAACAAGAGTTTCAGACGATAAACTAAAGGAATTTAATATAGCAGTAGTTATAAAAGAGGGAAATTCCAAAAAAACGGAGAAGGATATTTATCTTGAAGTGTCAAGTGAAATACCTTTCGTTTGCCTGTGTTATAACAAGGAAGAATGGAATAATCTATTATCTGACGAAAATAGTTTCGTTCATAGAATTTCAAAGAGGGGACAGCTGATTTATGGGCAGATATAGAGGGCAGCGCGGCGATTCGAAAAGTTATATTGACTGGCTTGATAAGGCGGACGATGACCTTGATGCCGCAAGAATTCTGAAAAACTGCCGAGGAGATAACGAGATAATTGCGTTTCACTGTCAGCAGTGCATCGAAAAAGCCCTTAAAGCTTTTTTGCTTTACAGTGCAGGAAGGCATTTTGATGGCCATTCTCTCGTTTTTCTATGCAGAAAGGCCTGCGAATTTGATAATGGCTTTGAACAATGGCTTGATGAAAGCGCCGATTTGAATAGATATTATATAGAAACAAGATACCCTGCGGATATTCCCCTTGATATCAAGGATACTCAGATTGAAAGACTATATGATATGGCTTTTGATATGTTTTCCTATATAGAAGGAAAGTTGGATTTATAAGGGATTTTTGTTGATTTAATAGATAAAATGTTGTATAATTTTAATATACAGTTTTTTGGAGGTTACATATGGATAGACAGCAAGCTTTGCAGACGGCTCTCGACCAGATAGAAAAACAATTCGGTAAAGGATCTATTATGCGTCTTGGCGAAAATACTACTATGAACGTTGAGGCGATTTCTACGGGTTCATTATCACTTGATATGGCTCTTGGTATAGGCGGAGTTCCAAAAGGAAGAATAATCGAGATATACGGTCCTGAATCATCAGGTAAAACAACCGTTGCTCTTCACGTTGTTGCCGAGGCGCAAAAACGCGGCGGAACGGCGGCATTTATTGACGCGGAGCACGCTCTTGACCCCGTTTATGCAAAGGCACTTGGAGTAGACGTTGATAATCTTCTTGTTTCCCAGCCGGATACGGGAGAAGACGCTCTTGAAATTACCGAGGCCCTTGTGAGAAGTGGGGCTATTGATGCGCTTGTTGTTGACTCTGTTGCGGCACTTGTTCCCAAAACAGAAATCGACGGAAATATGGGCGATTCCCATATGGGACTTCAGGCGAGACTAATGTCTCAGGCGCTTCGTAAACTTGCGGGATTTATTTCAAAATCCAACTGCGTTGTTATTTTTATCAACCAGCTTCGTTCCAAAATCGGCGTAGTTTACGGTAATCCCGAAACAACAACAGGTGGTAACGCTCTTAAATACTATGCTTCTGTTCGTATGGAAGTTCGCAGAACCGAAACTTTGAAAAACGGAACAGAAATGATTGGCTCTCGAACAAGAGTTAAAGTAGTTAAAAATAAAATTGCTCCACCATTTAAAGAAGCAATGTTTGATATTATGTATGGCGAGGGAATCTCAAAGGTTGGCGAGCTCGTTGACCTTGGAGTTGAACTTGATATAATCAAAAAAAGCGGCGCCTGGTTCTCTTATAAAGAAACGAGAATCGGTCAGGGAAGAGATAATACCAAAAACTATCTTCTTGATAACCCCGAAATCGCAAAAGAAATCGAAGACGCAATTATGGAAAACAGAGACAAGCTTTTTGCAGCAGGAAAAGCAAAGAAAAAAGCCGTTGCAAAGGATACGTCCGTTGACGTTTCTGTTGACTGATAATGAAAATAACCGATATAAAATCCCTGGGAGATGGGTATAAGTTCAACGTTTTTGTTGACGGTAACTGCATAGAAAATATCGATTACGATTTTGTTATTACTTTTGACCTTAAAATTGATGAAGAAGCAGATTCAGACGTTTTGGCTATGCTTTTCAATTATGAGGAATTTTCAAACGCAGTAAAAAGGGCTTATAATATTTTATCCTTTCGTTCCCACGGGGAAAAAGAACTTATAAAAAAACTTATGAGCAAAAATATAGAAAGACAGGCGGCAGAATATGCCGCTTTCTATATGATAAAAAAAGGTTATATAAACGACGAAAATTACGCTCAGGAACTTTTAGAATATTATACGGGCAAAGGATTCGGAAAAGGAAGAATTCGTTCTGAAATGCTTAAAAAAGGTATTTCGGGCAGTATAATAAACGATGTTCTTGAAGATTTTCAAAACGATAGCTCACGGATAACGGAAATTTTAGAAAAACGTTATAAAAAAGAAGAACTTTCTGACCCTAAGATAAAAAATCGTGCTATTTCCTATCTTTTGAGGCAGGGGTATTCCTATGATGAGATTTTCAGTAGGATAAGAGCTTATACGGAGGATTATGATGAAACCTATTAAAGTGGGAATGATTTCTCTCGGTTGTGCAAAAAATCAGGTAGATTCTGAGAGAATGCTCAGTATTCTCGAAAAAAATGATATTAAAATAATGTCTACTGCTGATGAAAGTGACGTTATTATAATAAATACCTGCGGATTTATCGAGGATGCAAAAAAAGAAGCAATTGAAAATATTCTCGATATGGCAAAACTTAAAAACGAAAAAACAATTAAAAAAATCATCGTAACGGGATGTCTTGCCGAAAGATATAAGGAAGAAATCAAAAAAGAAATCCCCGAAATTGACGGCGTTTTGGGAACGGGTAGTTACGACGATATTGCCGAAGCAGTAAAAAAAGTTATGGAAGATGAGGAATATTCCTCATTTAAGGATAAAAACGAGTATATGCCCGTTGGCGATAGAATTTTAACCACTCCGCCTTATATGGGATATCTCAAAATCGCAGAAGGTTGCGATAATAAATGCACTTACTGCGCTATCCCGCAGATAAGAGGAAAATTCAGAAGTATCCCCATGGAAGAACTTATCCGTCAGGCGAAGGTAATGTTTGACGAGGGAGTAAAAGAACTTTGCGTTATTGCTCAGGATTCTTCAAGATACGGTGAGGATTTATACGGAGAATATTCTCTCTCCAAACTTCTTAAAGAACTTTGTAAAATCGATTTTAAATGGATAAGAGTTTTATACTTATATCCTGATAAAGTAACGGACGAGCTTATCGACGTTATTGCAGAAGAGGAAAAAATCGTTAAATATATCGAGATGCCACTTCAGCATATAAATAACGACGTTCTTAAAAGAATGAACAGAAAAGGAACAAAAGAGGAGATTATCACCCTTATTAAAAAAATAAGAGAAAAAATCCCCGGCGTCGTTATAAGAAGCACCTTTATCGTTGGATTCCCCGGTGAAACGGATGAGGAATTCTCCGAACTTTTGGAATTTATAAAAGATACCCGACTTGAAAGGGTTGGCGCTTTTAAATATTCGCCCGAAGAAGGAACAAAGGCCTTTGATATGGATAATCAGATTGATGAAAATATCAAAGAAAAACGCCTTGAAATTTTAATGTCTCAGCAGCAGATTATAAGCGATGAGATAAATAATTCTCAGATAGGAAAAACTTTTGAAGTCTTGGTTGAAGGATTTGATAGATATGCCGAAGTTTATTACGGCAGAAGTTATATGGATACCTTCGAGATAGACGGCAAGGTATTTTTCTCGGGAGAAAAGAAAATTGCCCCCGGCGATATTGTTAAAGTAAAAATACTTGACGTATTTGAATAT
>JAFZHO010000022.1 GCA_017554835.1 Clostridia bacterium | reverse complement strand
TTAATGTTCTGATTAGGTCTTATATCCCCTTCGGGATAACCTTTAACAATAGAGAGCCCCGAACATACAGAAACGTATTTTTTCGCCCAGTCGGGAACTTTATTCATATCGGTATAATTTACTTCCCTTTGGAAAATCTTATTATCAACGATTCTGCCTATTGCGGTTATAACCTCTGCCCTTGTAACGTAGTCATCACCGTTAAAATAAACGCCATCGGAAGTTTCTTTTCCCACCATTATCCCTTTTTTATGCATTTTTGCAACTGCTTTTTTTGCCCAGTCGGGAATTTTTTCAAAATCCTCATAAGAAATTTCTTCAGAGACATTATATTCAAAATTCTCCCATAGATCGTAATAATTTGATATAAACTGAGCAAACTCGTATCTTGTCAGATTATTCTCGGGATAAAATTTTCCATCAGAGCCCTTCATAAGCTTTCTCGACGTTGCAAGTTCTATATAATCGTAGGCCCAATTATCTTTGGTATCTGAATAGGGCGTATATTCCGTTGGTGCCTTGTTTCCCTTGAGGATATAATTTTTTCTGATATGATTTCCGCTTCTATCCCTTGCAATAATTTCCAAAACGGCATATCCTCTATCAAACTCATTCAAAACGGGAATACTATATTCCCCGTTTTTATATGTCACGGTAACGGGAACCTCGTTTATAAACGCCTGAGTATGATTTACTATAACTTCATACTGGTCGATAGGTTTTTCTACCTTGAATTTTATTAAATCCCCTTTTTGAATGTTATCAAGAGAAGTGGAAAATTTTATTTCAGGCATAGTATCGTTATTCATTATCCCGTCGGTTTCAAGAAGAATATCATCGATATAAATTTCTCCCTGACCTTTGACCTTAAGTTCAAGAATATTATATAACTGGCATTTTCCAAGTTGGGAAACTATATCCATATCATAAGTTTCAAAGGCATCAGGATTTGCTTTTTCTTCATAGTAGAACGAGTAATCACCAAAGCCCTCAGTATCTATATTGAAAGAGAAAACCCCTTCTCCCGCCATCTGAAAGGATAGATTTTTTCCTTTTGATATATCAACTTTTTCAGGGAGATAAACTTTTATAATTTCCTCTTTATCTCCTTTTACGTTATAGGAGATTTTTCCGCTATACGCACCTTTTATCAAATCTCTTTGTCTTTCAAAGGTGGCTTCAAGGTCTTCTTTTTCGTATGTTATATCAAGGGTGCCGCCCTCTTCAAAGTCCTCTATAATAAATGGCCTTTGCCCCACGGTTATATCAAAAACCCTCTCGGTAGAAAGTCCCGTAAGTTTCAGCTTTCCTTTTTTATAGAACTCCGTTGCGAAAAACTGCCCCGTGGAATTATCATATTTTCCGATATCGCCAGAAATCTCTCCTTTGAAGGCATTCTGGGAAGACGCTATTACCTTTCCCTCTTTATAAGCAAAGAACTGAAAGATTTTTGACGTTCCCGCTTTTATGTTCATTTGGGAATCCATACTGCCCGCCATAATTATATTATCGGCTTTTGAAACTATTTCAACGTTTCTTTTTGCGCTTTTTCCGTCATAAGTGGCAGTAAGAACGCCTTTTCCGTCTTTATTATCTGCTATGATCTGATTTTTGTTTACCTTTGCCCCTGTTCCCTCGTAGGAATAGCTGACTTTATCGGAGATATCCCATTTAACGCCGTCACGAACTCCATATACCTTATCCGTATATACGGAGTTTGAGGCAAGGTATAAGGCATCGCTTCCCATTGAGAGATATAACTGGTTTTGGCTATCTCTGGAAACAAAAATAATCCCGTTTGTAACTGACCTTTCCGAACCATCAAGTGGGTTATTAACGATTTTTAAGGCATCCCCCTTGCGAATATGCATGGTAGTTGATCCGCCGCCATCAAGGTTAATGGCCGTTATGCAGCCCATACTTTTTAAATATTCTGCAACGGATTTTAAATCAAGCCCGTTTGAAAGCCCTTCTTTTTTATCAAGAGCAAAAAGAACTATGGTTCCATCTTCTTTAACTCCTGCGGCGGTACGGCTTGTTTTTCCCGAGATACTGCTATCAAAACCGGACTGAACCTGTCCGTTTTTGACTAAAATATCCCCTCCGCCAATCATCTGAGTAACGTCTTTCCAAAGTCCCGAATCGTCAGTTACCTTTAAGGTGACTTTTTCGCCAACTAGAGTATTATTTGCCTTATTTATATCAGAATCAATATTTGGCACGAAAAGCACCATGTGATTTTTTTGAATTATATTTGAATTCGTATTTTTCCTCACGTCAACAACGGTTCCCGAAACCTCTTCCGAAAGTTTCAAAACCCCCGAATCAACTCTTATAACGATTTCGGTGCCGTATGTTCCATCGCCTTTGGTGGTTGACTGGTATCTGTCCGTAAGAAGATAAAGTCCCCATTTTGAAGCATTTTTATTAAGATAATCCACGTCGTAGGAGGTTTTTCCGATAGTCATGGAAATATTAAAATCCGCCCTGCCGATAACTACCGTTCCATTTGCGCGAAATCCGATAGCGTTTGCATCTGTTCCCGCTGAGAGAACCTCTTTGTTTTCAATAACGCTTCCAAGAGGAATTCCCGTTGCCATTGCAAAAAAGTCTCCGTTAACTCCGCCAAAAACCTTTTTGCCTTTTTCCGTTTCGTTTTTGATTTTCGTGGTCATTCTGCTTGAAGAGCGAATATTATTATTAACGGCCACCGTAGGCAGAATATTTCGCCTGTCCGAAAGTTCCATAACGTAGGCAGTCTGAATGCCATGCTTTGAGTGGGTTGCTCTGACGGTTTTATAACTTAATCCCTCGGAAATCGTCTCCTCGGTAACGGCATCAATAGTTCCCATTCCCTCTTCTGCCGCAAATACGCAAATAGCAGAAAAGTTACATAAAATCATAACAACCGCCATAAAAAAACTGATTATTTTTTTCAAATTTTATTCCCCCGTGTAAAAACTAAACCTCTGATAATCCCCTGAATATCATAAATAAATTCCAAAAATTCAAAACCCTTTTTCCCGGCTATTTTAATAACTTCGTTTTGCTGACCCTGACCTATCTCGAAAATAAGTTTTCCATCTTCTTCAAGAAAATCATAGCTATTTTCGCAAATGCTCTCATAAAATTCAAGGCCCTTATTTTCCGCAAAAAGAGCAGTTTTCGGCTCGTATTTCAAAACGTTTTCTTCTAAGCGGGTGTCCCCTTTTTCGATATAAGGCGGGTTCGAAATAATCAAACTATATTTCCGCGAAAGAAAAGAAAGCCCCGAAAGAATATCTTTTCTGAAAACCTCTGATCTATCTTCAAGATTATGAAGCTTCAAATTGGATTTAATGCATTCAACAGGTTTTTCAAAAAGGTCAACAAAATCGCAACAAGACCCCGAAACATAATGCAAAAGAGAAATCCCAATGCACCCCGACCCTGCGCAAAGGTCAAGAATTTTTGGGTTTTTCCTTTCTTTTAAAAACTCAATCGCCTTTTCGCAGATACACTCCGTATCAGGCCGAAAAATCAGAACTCCCTCAAAAATATTAAGAGAAAGCCCCATAAAATCCCACCGACCGATTATATATTGAAGAGGGTAACCCTTTTCTCTTTTTTCAAGGATTTCAAGCCCTTTTTCATAAACCTCGTGGGAGATTTCCGTATTCAGAATTCCAATAAGTTTTTCCTTTTTGCAGGAGAGAAGATGGCATAGTATCTCCTGCGTTTCAAAAGCGGAGTTATAAACTCCGCTTTCTTCTAATCTATTTCGGATTATGTTTTTAAGCTCAAAAACTTTTACCATTTATCGTCTTCACCTTTTTCGGGAAGCACCTCTTTAAGCGCTTCGATGGCAACCTCTATCATAGAATCGTCGGGCTCTTTTGTTGTAAGTCTTTGAAGATATAGTCCCGGTGCAGAAATAATATCCGTTATAAAGTTATCAAATCTTCCTGCAATTTTTATAATTTCAAAAGCAATTCCCGCAATAAGAGGCAGACAAAGCGTCTTTATCAAAACGCGGAAAAGAATATTTCCCCAGGTAATATTAAGCACGGAGAATAAAACGATACTGATTAAAAGCACAAGGAAAATAAAAGACGTTCCGCAACGTTTATGAAAACGACTGCATTCTCTCACGTTTTCAACGGTCAAATCAAGACCCTTTTCGTAGCAGTGAATTGATTTATGCTCAGCCCCGTGATACATAAAAACTCTTTTAATATCCTCCATCAGAGAAACCGATGCCATATAGCAAAGGAATATTATCATTTTGATAATTCCCTCGGTAAGAGTTTTGAGAAAATCGGTATATCCCTCTTTGAATAATTTACTCAAAAGAGAGGTTATGAAACTTGGAATAAACATAAATAAAAATAAGGATAATGCCACTCCAAGAACAGACCCGATAACTACTACCACTTTAGTAAGATTATCGCCGAAAACCTTTGTGAGCCATTTTTCGAATTTTGATGGCTCTTCATCTTCAAGTTCAAGACCTGATTTTTCGATGGAATAGTTAAGATATTTATACCCCTCGGTAAGAGAAAAAATCATATTGAATATCCCACGGATAAAAGGTATTTTCCGAAGGGTTTTAAGTTTTGTTTTATTATTTTCTGTTTTAACGTCTATTGACCCGTCGGGAGTTCTCACTGCAACAGAGGTTTTTGACGGACCTTTCATCATTATTCCTTCAATAAGGGCCTGACCGCCTATTGAAGTTTTGAAACAACATTTTTCTTTCATTTTTTACTCCTTATAAAAGTGGCAATCACTTTAGTAATATCTTTCTATATGTTCAACTGCAATTTTCAGTATTTCTTCCGCGGAAAGCTCTCTGATTTCTTCTCTTGAAAGGTTCTCGCCAAAACGGTTTTCCTTAATTTCATAACCTTTATCAGAATAAACGCAGATAAAAACGAGCCCAACGGGTTTTTCTTTTGTTCCCCCCGATGGTCCTGCGATTCCCGTAGTGGAAATCCCTATATGACTTTTGGAAAATTCTTTTATTCCCTTTGCCATCTCAAAGGCACACTGAGAAGAAACTGCACCGTGATTTTTTAACGTTATTTCCGAAACCTTTGCAACAAGGTTTTTAAACTCGTTGGCGTAGGTAACTGCCCCGAACTCAAAAATCCCCGAAGCGCCTGAAACTTCCGTTATCTTTTTGGAAACAAGCCCACCCGTGCAGGATTCGCAGCTTGATATTTTTAAGTTTTTTTCAATAAGAAGTTTAACAAGCTTTTCCGAATACAAAAAAATCACCGCCTTAGATAATCTTCTTAATTTTATTATATATTTTATCATAAAAAAGGTCAACAAATAATTTTTGTAAAAAAATAAATATCCACGAAATGCTGAGCTTTTTAGGTGGGACTGCGAATCGCCCGTTTTTGCGGGCGGATATAGAATCCGCCCCTACGGTGTTGAACGAAATCATATTGTAGGGAACGCATTTATGCGTTCCGAATAATCAGACGATTCACTTTCCACCCAAAGAAAAGCCCTCCTTGTGTAAAGGAGGGTGGCACGCCACAAGGCGTGACGGGAGGATTGTTATATATTCTATGAAAATCAAAGGAAAATAAAAAAACAACCCCTCCGTCTTTTTGCTCCGCAAAAATCCACCTCCCCTTACACAGTGGAGGCAATATTCGTAATGCGTTTTTCTTTTTTTATAGCGTAATCCAAGGCGATTTTGGTGCCGCTTTTGCGGGTGGTCGGTGCGCAAGGTTCATCGTAATACACTATACAATAGTGACTATTATCTATCATCTCATAATTACGTTCGACGTAGGACGCCCTGCCCGAATTCACTATCTTTTCGGGGTAATAGGTGTCCTCGTAACTTTCAAGCAAATAATCTTTATAGTGCTCACTTATATAAGGATATACAGTTCTCACATAGACTCGTTTTATGTGGGGGTATTTTTCTTTTATTTCAGCCATAGCTTCTAGACAAAAGCTGTTAAAACGGCTCTTACTTCCAAAAAGAAAGGTATCGACTTTTTCTTCTACTATCAATTTCTCAATTATTTCGATAAGCTTTGATTTAAGATCTTCTGTTTCACTTATATTTCTATGACCGAAAAAACAACAGGTTTTGTCTTTCATATTTCCACCTCGCCACGTGCGATATATCGTAATTATAACACAAGCATTTCAACTTTGCGATATATCCCACACGATATATCGAATATTTTTATAAAATTATATCAATGATATGTTGTAGAGGTGAAATTATGAATACTAAAAATGCCGTTGCAAACCGCATTATCGAGTTATGTGGTCAGAAGGATATTGCAATAAACGCTTTAGCAAATATAGCAGGAATATCTCCGTCCACTCTTTACAGTGTTTTGAATGAGAAAAGCCAAAATCCCGGCATTGTTACTATCAAAAAATTATGCGACGGATTAGAAATATCCCTTTATGATTTTTTTAATACCGAAACCTACAAAACCTTAGAACAAGAAATTAAATAATATTTTATCAATAAAGACTCTCTGCTAAAATTCGGCAGAGAGTTTTAATATTTTTTAAGCATAATCATATAAAAGCTTATTTCAGGTTTCTCAATTATATCAATAAGCTTTGATTTAAGTTCTTCCGTTTCATTTATTATCCTATGACCGAAAAAACAACAGGTATTTTTATACATAAAAATCACCGCCTAACCAAGTTTACCATATATGGTCTAAAAAGTCCATATATGGTCGTTTTCCTTTGTCTAAAAAGCATAAACTATGTGTATAACTTTTTAGAGGTGATATTATGGATACAAGAAAAGCCATAGCAAACAGATTATTGGAATTATGTGAAGAAAAGAGGTTGTCGGTAAATGCTCTGGCGAGAATTTCCGCAGTTCCGCCTTCAACATTGAAGAATATAATAAACGGTGGAAGCAAAAACGCAGGTATTGTTACTATCAAGAAATTATGTGACGGATTAGAAATATCCCTCTATGACTTTTTCGATACTGAAACCTTTAAAACATTGGAGCAAGAAATCAAATAATACTTTATAAAAAAACTCTCTGCCACTTTTGGCAGAGAGTTTTACTATCTTTTAAGTCTTAACTTATTTCAAGTTTTCAACAAGTTCTTTTGTTTCTCTTGCTATCATAAGCTCCTCGTTAGTTGGAATAACAAGAACTTTAACTTTTGAATTGTCGGAAGAGATTTCTCTGTTTCCACCGCGTTTAGCGTTTTTCTCATCATCGATAGAAACGCCAAGGAACTCAAGTCCTTCGCAGATGCGATCACGAAGCATAGCGTTATTTTCGCCGATACCTGCAGTGAATACCATGCAGTCAAGTCCGCCCATAGCAGCAGCGTAAGAACCGATGAATTTTTTAACTCCGTAAACGAAAATATCAAGGGCAAGTTTTGCTTTTTCGTCGCCTTTTTCAACCGCTGCATCAAGGTCTCTGAAGTCACTTGAAATTCCTGAAACGCCTAGAGCGCCTGATTTTTTATTCATAAGATCTGCCATTTCATCAGGAGAAAGATTTTCTTTTTTCATAATGTAGGTAACAACGGATGGGTCAACGTCGCCGCATCTTGTTCCCATCATAAAGCCGGCAAGAGGAGTGAATCCCATAGAGGTATCAACGCATTTACCGCCGTCAACTGCGCAAAGTGAAGAACCGTTACCAAGATGGCAGGTAATCATTTTTAAATCTTCAGGTTTTTTGCCTAAAAATTCTGCAGCTTTCTGAGAAACGAATTTATGAGAAGTTCCGTGGAAACCGTATCTTCTTACGGCATATTTTTCGTATAGCTCATAGGGAAGTGGATAAAGATATGCGTATTTTGGCATAGTTCTATGGAACGCAGTATCAAAAACGATACACTGAGGAACGTCGCCCATAACTTCTTTACATGCTTTAATACCGGTGATATGAGCAGGGTTATGAAGTGGCGCGAACTCGATAGAATCCTCAAGTTGAGCTACGATATCATCATTTGAAAGAACGATTTCGGAGAATTTTTCTCCACCGTTAACGTATCTGTGGCCAACTGCACCGATTTCGGATGTTGATTTAATAACGCCTTTTTCCGGGTTAGTCAATTTATCGATAACCATCTGGAATGCAACTGCGTGGTTTTCCATTGCTGCATCGATAACTACTTCTTCGGAATTTACGTCTTCGTGTTTCAAACGACCGTCGATTCCGATTCTTTCGCAAAGACCTTTTGCAAGAACTTTTTCTCCGTCCATATCAATAAGCTGATATTTAAGAGATGAGCTTCCTGAGTTGATTACTAGGATTTTCATAAAAATACCCTCCAATATTATATTAACTATATGATTTTACAAAATTGTATGTTATAATTCAAATAACAATATATTATTATATAACTAAAACCCGTATTTTTCAAGTGTATTAAGGAGAAATATTATGAATTATGGTATAATTTGCGAATATAACCCTTTTCATAACGGTCATCTCTATCAAATAAATAAAACAAAATCCGAAAACGATAACCTAATCTGCGTTATGAGTGGTCAATACGTGCAGCGAGGTTGTCCCGCCCTTTTTGATAAATGGACAAGAGCCACCTGGGCAGTTCAAAACGGGGCAAATCTGGTTTTGGAGCTTCCCACCTTTTTTTCCACCGCTTCTGCCGAATATTTTGCAAAAGGCGCCGTATCTATTTTAGAAAACTTAGGCATCTGCGATTTTCTCTCTTTTGGATGCGAAGACGATAATACGGAAAAATTAGAAGAAATTGCCCGTATTCTTATATCCGATGAATATTCAAAGAAATTAAAATCCTATCTTGATAGTGGCGAAAGCTATGCAAAAGCAAGGCAAAAAACCGTTGAATTTCTTTTAAAAGAGGATGCCACTCTTTTGGAAAAACCCAATAATATCCTTGCAATCGAATATATAAAAGCCATACTCTCCCTTGGCTCAGATATAAAACCATTTGGCGTAAAAAGAGCATTTATCTCCCACGATTCAGCCGAAGAGTGCGGGGATTTTACCAGCGCTTCAAATATAAGAGAAAAAATCTTAAATAATACCTTCGATTTTTCCTTTATTCCCGAAAATATCCGTCAGGATATGGAAGAAAAAATTTCAGGCGGCCAAATCTGCAATATGGAAGAATTTTATGATTTATGCTATAAAAAACTCCTTTTAACAAGTGAGCACGAACTTTCAGAAAACCCTTACGTTTCAGAGGGCCTTGAGAATAAATTCATAAAAGAATTGTCAAACTCCACTGATTATAATTCTCTTCTTGAAAAGGTCAAATCAAAAAGATACGCCCATTCCCGCCTTCGCAGAATAATGATTTCAAATCTTCTTGGCATAAAAAAAGAAGATATAGAATCTTCTCCCTCTTATATAAGAGTTCTCGCCTTTGACGAAAAAGGAAAAGAACTTTTAAAATCTGCAAAGAAAAAATCGGCACTTCCAATAATAACAAAACCCTCTCATATAAAAAACTGCAATGAAAAAGCCATCGCCGATTTCGAAAAAGAAAAAAGATTTACTAACCTTTCTTTTTCTTTTTATAATACCCCTCGCGAAAACAATCTTGATTTTATAACGTCACCAATTTTTATTAAATAAAGGAGAATTTAAAATGGGAATTTTTGCTGCAATAATATTTATCTTACTGGTTATTATGATTTTTGTGTTATTGGCACTTCATCTTCTGACCGCCATCGCTCTCTATCTTTTTGCAAAGGACGCAGGCATAGAAAACCCCTGGCTTTCATTTATCCCCTATGGAAATTATTTTCTTTTAGGAAATATGGCAGGGGAAATCTCTCTCGGAAATATAAGAATTAAAAATCCGGGAATTGTTCTTTTAATCGTCTCTTTTGTCTCCGGTTTCTTAAGTGCTTTTTCTTCTGTTTTTTCAAACCTGAACGAAGAAAACGTGACGTTTGCTCTTATATTCCTTGTTATATCAGTAATTTCAATGATTATATCCTTGGCAGTGGGAGCATTTCTGGGATTTATCTATTATAATATCTTCCGCAAATACGGAGAAAATAATGCAATTCTCTTTGCAGTTTTATCTTGCGTTGTTCCCTTTGCTCTTCCTATTATTTTATTCTATATGAGAAAAAAATATCTTAAACCCAATAATATTTAACCAAAAACCCCCGAACGATTAATCGTTCGGGGGTTTTTATTAGTAATTGGTTACGAATTCTTTAAACATATACATATAAGCTCCTGTGTAACCATTGAGAGTCTGCCAAGTTGTTTTATCCTGACAATACGCAATACTTATGGGAAACTTTGTTCCAGCGGCAGGAGAAAGTCCAAGATAGCTCCATTTAATAGCAACTACCATAGTTCTTCCGTTAGGATTAGTATCATCAAATGCAGCAATTATATCCCCATCAGATGCAGCACCTACCCCCTCGCCTTTTGTGATCTGAACAGAAGGTCCGTTTTCGTATTTGCAGATTCCAAGTTTAATAGAATCAGCTGCCGCTCCGGCATTTCCCGATGCGCCCGGTTTTCCAAGCATAATTATAAGATAATCCGACGCATTTCCAAACCAGGTTCCCGTTGTCTCTGTTATATGGGTTTTGTCGTTTGTTTTAATTCCAAAATAGATATAAGTATCATCCCACATCATAGCATAGCTTGAACTCTGATTTTCGCCTACCGTGCTAAAAGAGGTAAACTTATTCCATTGATTATCAACTATCTTTCCGTTTAGTAACGGTGCCGAATTTGTTTTAACGAAAGTCTCCGTATTATATAACGGAGTTTTTGGTGGCATTGGCGCCGTTGTGAACGTCATAAAACTTGGAGTATAAGCACCTCTATAACCGTTCAAAGTCTGCCATGTTGCTCCATCCTGACAATACGCAAGACTAATGGGGAAGGTCACTCCTTCGGAAGGTGTTATTCCAAGATAACTCCACTTAACTGCGATAACTGCAGTTCTTCCGTCGGGATTAGAATCATCAAATCCTGCGACTATATCCCCATCGGTGACATCAGGCATTCCCGCTCCTTTAGATACCTGAGCCTCAACTCCACTTACGTGTTTTGAAATGCCGATTTTAACTGTATTAGCGCCTTCGCCTGCATTTCCCGTTGCGCCCGGTTTTCCAAGCATCAAAATCAGATAATCCGATGCATTTCCAAACCAAGCCCCATCTGCCTGAACGGGATGAGTTTTGTCGTTTGTTTTAACTCCAAAATAGATATAGGTATCATCCCACATCATAGAATACTTTGAATCTTCCCCTTCGCCAACGGCTCCAAAGTTAGTGAAGGATTCCCACTGATTATCTATTATCTCACCGTTAAAAGACGGTGCAACGTCGGTTTTAACAAATGGATTTGTGCTACCTGAGGTGGTCGCCGTTGTAAACGTCATAAAACTTGAAGTATAAGCACCTCTATAACCGTTCAAAGTCTGCCAGGTCGTTCCATCCTGACAATACGCAAGACTAATGGGGAATCTTAATCCAGCTGCAGGAGAAAGTCCAAGATAACTCCACTTAACAGCAATAATTGCAGTTCTTCCTTCCGGATTAGTATCATCAAAGGCAGTAATAATATCTCCTTCTGCCGCTTCGCCGATTCCGGTGCCCCTTGTAACCTGGTATTTTACTCCGCTTACTTTCTTTGAAATACCAATTTTGATAGTATTAGCGCCTTCACCTGCATTTCCCGTTGCGCTCGGTTTTCCAAGCATCAAAATCAGATAATCCGATGCATTTCCAAACCAAGCCCCATCTGCCTGAACGGGATGAGTTTTGTCGTTTGTTTTAACTCCAAAATAGATATACGTATTATCCCACATCATAGCATAGCTTGAGTTCTGATTTTCGCCAACGGTGCCAAATGGAGTAAATTTATTCCACTGATTATTGATTATTCTTCCGTCAGTCAGTGGTGCAATATCAGTTTTAACAAAAGCGTTTGTATCAAATCTTGGGTTAACGCCGTATTCTTCCTGATAACTTCCGGGGATTGTTCCTATATTAAGCTCATCAATATAGGAAGCAACCCGTTTTGCATATTCCATTCTATATGCCTCAATCAAAAACGTATTGAAACTGTTTGAATTTCCTGATATGGCAGGCGTAATTCTTTCAAGGTTATAACCAATAATCTTATTGCTTGTTTTTGCCTCTATTTCAAGACTCTTAACGAGCTCACTATAACGTTTTGCAGTATAAGTGGCCTCGAAAATCTCTGCATCGTGCCAGAACTCTACCCCTGCCTGTCTTGTTTTAGCGGCCCACCACTGAACGTGATTTTCAAAAGTGTTATAAACGTTATCAGAAACAATAAGAGATGGAAGTCTTCCAAGGCAGTCCTGAGCGGAAACAACGTCAACAACAGGTTTTGCCGTAGTTCCGTCGGCTTTAATAAGATTATATAAATTAGTAGCATTTGTTGCCGCGTTGCCCGTTCTCCAGATAGCAGGAGAAATCATGGTCTTTTTCTCGGGAGCAATTTTCCGAACCTCGTTTGACTGAGTAAGATATAATGTTCTGAAAGCTGCAACTCCATCTGCCGATGATAACCACGAATCACAAGTTTCATCAGTAAAATAATACCCAACAAATGACGGATGATGTCCGTATGATCCCTCTATCTGATCAATTACCGCTCTGCCATCCTCGGCAACCTGCTGAAAATGAGCAAGAGGGGTCTGCCCCGTGGCAGATTGTATCTGATTATAAGAATGAGTTCCGATAGTTCCGATATAGACCTTCATAGAAAGCTTATCTGCTATGGATAAAATAGTTTCAAACGGATCATCTGAAACAAGTCTTTCTCTTTGTCTATACCCTTTATTATATAAAGTTGAGTTAACGGGAATAGGCATAACAGATTTTTTGGTAATATAATCAACGTTATGCTGAAGAACAATCGTTCTAAGTCCTTGGTTATAATATCCCTTTAACTGCATCTCCCAGTCATAGTCGGTATTTTTCTCTATGTTTGGCCCAAGAAGATTAATATTATATCCTTCTGTTTCACTTGCATATATGGCGAGAAATCCTCCTGTCATAAGAGGCACGTGGGGCTGCTTATTATATATCTGAATCTCCGCGATAGAAATATTATTTGATGGTGATTTATCTATCTCAAACTTATAATAAGTTCCCACTTTTGCGTTGAAATATGCTTTTGCGTTTGTATATCCTGCGAGGGAATAATATTCAGCATTATCAGAAACTAGGGTCCAGTTTATATTATCCGTAGAAAGATATAGTCTTATGTTTCTTGGTTTTTCTTTAAAATAAATATTATAGCCACATATTTCGTTATATTTTGCACCAAAAGTTCCCGTAAGTATAACGGTTGAATCCTGATAAGTAGTATATTCGTTGAAAATTTGGTCGGTCATTAGCGACTGGTTAACGCCGTCTTTATACATTCCCTTATAAGAAATAAGATTTGTATATTCAAGTCTATCCTCTCTGTCAGAAAGAATAAATTCTTCTGAAACAGGCGTCTGGCTACCATAAATCTGAACTTCATCTATCGCAATATGACCGTAGCAGGCCATAAATACTTTTATGTATCTTGCTTCCACAGTATGATTTTTAGAAACAGAATAAATCTTTCTTGCAAAGGTGGAAAGATTTTCGTGATAACCTGCTCCACTTTCATATCCGGTTCCGAAATCATGATAAGTAACTCCGTCGGTAGAATATTTAAAAACTACGAAATCCATATCCGATGCAGTATATCCTGATGAATTATATAGAGAATTTATTTTCATTTTCGAAACGTTTTTAACGCTTCCAAGGTCTAGAATGATCTCCTGACCAATATATCCCGTTTCGGGATCGGTTCTGCTTCTAGTTGCTTTCATTATGAACTGCCTGTCAAAGGTAGTGCCCGTCATATAAGAAAGAACACCATCGGTAAGCTGAGTAGCTGGGGTGTGCCCGTTATAGTTTCCGCCAAGTTCACCGCCTTCCCAGGTATACGTTGAACCCTGAGATAAAAGCACCTGATTATTAAGTTTTTGTCCGTATACTTCCATTTCATCAATGGCCATAACGGCGCCTTCGGATCCGTATGCGACGAATTTAATTGCCTTGGCAGTAATTTCTTCGTCAAAGGTTACTTTAAATTTTGTTCTCTGACCGCTTGTTATAACCTGATAACTCTGGGATTTATAGATATCGTAGTTATAGCCGTCGTCAGAAAGCATTATTTCGACCTTAGAAGGAAGCGAAAATGCCGCGTCGTTTGAAAAGTCCATCGTTATATAATGAACTTCCTGCTTGAAACCAAGGTCAAGCTTTACGTAAAAGTGAGGGTCAACATCATCAAAAAGCCCTAAAGTAACGGGGGTACCTTCAGCGTTTGTTGCCAAGGTATCATTTTTAAGAGTGATTTTCGTCCAACCTTCACCTGCAGGTGCAGAAGAAGGCAAAATGCCGTCGGTAAGATTTTTGAAATTAATATCCCCCGATATCATATCGGCTCTGGAATATGAATAATTATAATCACATCCCACAGATATAATTTCCGACGTCTCTCCTTCTGCATAAATTGGGAATTGAATTCCCGAAATAACCAAAATCAGCGCAAGTAAAATGCTCATCGTCTTTCTCATATTAGGACCTCCTTTAATTGGATTTTGTTGTTAGCTTTTTTGGTTTTTTCGATTTTAATATGATTTTTTTATCTTGTCAATACTTTTTTTAAAAAAAAGATTGACATTTTTTATGCAATATGCATAAATAAACAAAACAATGGTATAATTATTAATGAAATAACCCCAACTGTTATGCACAGTTGGGGTTTTTTATATCTTTAATTTTCCTATTTTTACTTCTTGGCAAAGGACACTCTGTTATAATCGTTTGTGAGAATTGTATCGACGCCCATATCAAGAAATTTTCTCGCTTCATCAACATCATCAGACCAGAAAACGTTACAAATTATGCCGTTTTGGTGGGCTTTATCTATCATTTGCTGATTAAAATAGGGCTTATAAAGCTGAACTTTTTGACAACCGTATTTTATTGCTCGTTCAACGATTTCCCAGGGCTTTGCCCCACCGCCCATACATCTTCGGATTTTAACGTCCTCGTCCTTACAAAGCTTATGAAATTCATCTTCGCCGCTCATCAGATAGCAATAATTTTCGCAATCGTATTTATATATAAGGTCAATAATCTTCCAAAGCGCCTGACTTTGAGTCAGGTATTTATTTTCAAGACTTTTAACGTGTATATTCATAACGGCGTGACAAGAGAACTTTTTCAAAATTTCTTCAAAACGAAGAATTTTCATACCACGAAATTCCTCGCCCCGTTTAACTCCGAAATCAAATTTTAAAAGTTCCTCATAGGTATAATCATAAACGTTTCCCACTCCGTCAGAAACTCTTTCAAGAGTGCTATCGTGGATAGAAACGATTTCTCCGTCTTTTGTAAACCATATATCAAACTCAATTTCCTCGGCGCCCATAGCGATCGCCGCTCCAAAAGCAGCCATACTATTTTCGGGTGCTATGGTAGAAAAACCCCTATGAGCACAAATTCTCGGATAAGGCATTTTATTATCAGGGAGAGTAATAGCGCCACCTGCAGGGCGATACTTCCATGGACGGCGTCCTTTTTCCATATATTCGTAATGAGCCGAAGGGGGATTGCCGAACCCTGCCGGTTTATAATATTTTTTATCTATATCAATTTCTACGCATTCCATCCCCACACGGCTACGCATATTCCAAATCACCTTTCCGTCGGGGGCAACTACCATACTTGCGCCGCCTATATCAGAATTTTCATCCATAGAAACAGAGCTTCTTATAACGTAGGCATTTGTATTATACGCTAAAAATCTCGACATAATTTCAATAGCGCTATGAGTATCGCTTCTCTGATGGGAGCAACCTATAATAACGTCAACGTTTTGCCTAGCAATATTCGGGAACGCCTCATAGAAATAAAAATCATAGCAAACAAGAAAAGAAAACCTTATCCCCTCAATTTCTATAACGGTGGGCTCTGAATACTCAAAAGAATAGTCACTATCAAGTTCCATTACGGAAATCTCACTTGGAACAAGATGCTGCTTATAATATTTTCCTGCGATTTCGCCATTTCTTTTAAAAGCGTAGGTAGTATTTCTATAACCCTTTTCCGTTTTTGACCTTGCGTTAACAAACACTATCGATTGGCATCTTTTCGCAGTTTCGGCCGCTTTTTCCAGCAAAATCTTATTAAATTTTTCAACGCTTTTTTCGCTTTCTTCCTTGGTATTTGCAAGGCACGGAATATCACAAGACTCGGGAAAAACAATAATATCCATACTGTCATCGCATTTATCAAAGAACTCAAGCTCCTTTTTAAAAAGCTCCTCGGATCGATTATAATCTGCCGAGTATTCCGGCTGAACAATGCAAACTTTCATTTTTCTACCTCGGTATAACAAAATCCACGGCGTTATGGAGTATTTCAAACTCGGTTTTGCCTGCGTCTTGAATTTCTCCGTCGTTACAGATGCGAATATCCCCATCAAGAGGGGTTATGGTGACTTTTTTGCATTTTGGAGAAATAATAATCTTTTCAATATTTTTTATCCCCATATGAGTTCCTTTCATATAATAAGGAAGAAGGGGTATAAATTTTCTTCTTGGAATATCTTTTATAATATTTATATTGATAAGTCCATCAGAAATCTCGGCAAGAGGATTGCTTTTTATTCCACCACCGCAGTAGCATCCGTTAGCAATAGACGCAAGAAGAAGTGGCCCCTCATGAACCTTTTCTCCATCCAGTTCAACAAGAAGATTTGCACCTTTTTTCTTAACAAGGGTAACAAATATTGATAAGAAATAAGCAAGAGAACCTGATATAAACGGTTTTTTCTTCATATCTCCCGTCATATCCGCAACGTTGCAGTCAAAACCAATATTTATCATATTGATACAGTAATCGGTTTTTTCCTTGCCACCCAGAAGGGTTTTATATTTTATAACGTCGCATTTTTCGGTTTTTCCGATTATATGGGAATAAGCATCGGAAAACTCCCCTTTTTCGCGGAAGTTTTTATAAAAATCGTTTCCCGTTCCCTGAGGAATAACGCCGATTTGAGCGCCCTCGCAGTCTATCATTCCGTTAAGAACCTCGTTTAGCGTTCCGTCTCCTCCGCAGGAGATAAATCTTGCAGGTCCGTTTTTCTTGCAGTAGGATTTCGTAAACTCTTTGGCATCTCCTACGGCTTTTGTTATATAAGTTATAACCTCTGCTTTTGCTTTTTCAGCTGCAAGTTTTATATCCCTGATTATTTTTTCGGTATTTTTTCCCTGGCCTGCCATAGGATTTACAATAAAAACTGTTTTCATATCTATTCTCCCTGAACTTCATTTTCCGCCTTAACAAAGCCGTCAGGAGTTTCTACCATATCCTGATTTTTCAGAAGAAATCTTCTCACTGCAAAAAGTATGGCAATAGCAATAACGGTAATAAGATTTTGCAAAGGTTCTGCGTGGCCAACGATAAGCTGACGGGCAAGTGCAAATGCGAGAACCTCTATTATAGTCTCAGGGGTATGCTTACAAAGCATTTTTATCATTTCGGCGCCGATGGCAAGAATAATTGCATCATCAAGAATTTTTACCATTGAATCTACTTTGTCAAAAGAAATTGCAAGATTTGCCGTATCAACGATAAGACGTGCAGTAAAAATCAAAATACCCACGCCTACCACAAAAGATATCAATAATTCGAATATGTAACTTGATTCAAACATTTTTTCCTGAAGTTTTTTTCTCATAAAAATCCCTCCTATTTATGACATTATACCATAATAAATCCCAAAATAAAAGAAAACACTTTCTATTGACAATTTTTTTTTGAAATGATATACTTAATTTAATATAAACCGTTGATGCGGGAGTAAAGGCAGTTATGACCTTAAAGAGAGTCCGAGGCGCTGGAATTCGGGCAGGAATCTGATTGTCAAATGGGCCGCTGAGGGTGCAGTCAAATGCCTATAATGGCAGATTAAGCTGCAACGTGATAGCATACGTAAGTTGCAGGGGATATGATTGTATCCTTTTGAGAGCATAGGTTATTCCTATGAATTCAAGGTGGCACCGCGGATAAGTTTATTCGTCCTTGATAGATTATTTCTGTCAAGGATTTTTTTATTTTTATGGAGGAACTTATTATGTTACTGACAAAACGATGGCGACCTTTAAAAAAATAATTAATTAATACTATATTTTTTGGAGGAATAAAATATGAACTTTAATAATGTTGATTTTGATACTTATCTAAAAAACTACCCGGATAAAAACGGTTATTTCGGTAAATACGGCGGATGCTTTATCGCTCCGGAACTTCAGGACGCTATGAAAGAGATCACAGATGCTTATTTCACCATCTGTAAATCAAGAAAATTCATAAGCGAGCTTCGCCGCATAAGAAAAGAATTCCAGGGAAGACCAACCCCCATCTCCCATCTTGAGAGACTTTCCGACAAAATCGGAACAGGGGTTCAGCTTTACGTTAAGCGTGAGGACTTAAACCATACGGGCGCTCATAAACTTAATCACTGTATGGGCGAGGCCCTTTTGGCAAAATATATGGGCAAAAAGAAAATAATCGCCGAAACAGGCGCAGGTCAGCACGGCGTTGCTCTTGCAACTGCGGCAGCATATTTCGGCCTTGAATGCGATATCTATATGGGCACCGTTGATATTCAGAAGCAGGCGCCAAACGTTGCAAGAATGAAAATCCTCGGAGCTAACGTTCGCGAGGTTACTCACGGACTTGCAACCCTGAAAGAAGCAGTTGATGCCGCTTTTGATGCATATTCAAAAGAATATAAAGACGCTATCTACTGCATCGGCTCTGTTTTAGGTCCCCATCCATTCCCTATGATGGTTCGTGATTTCCAGAGCGTTGTTGGTATTGAGGCAAGAGAGCAGTTTATCGAAATGACGGGCGAACTTCCTGATGCGGTTGTTGCCTGCGTTGGTGGTGGTTCAAACTCAATGGGTATGTTCTCAGGATTTTTGAACGATCCCGTTGATATATATGGAGTTGAACCTCTCGGAAGAGGCCCATCCCTTGGTGACCACGCTGCAAGTCTTACCTACGGAGAAGAAGGTATTATGCACGGATTTAATAGCATTATGCTAAAAGACGAAAACGGCGAACCCGCTCCCGTTTATTCCGTTGCAAGTGGTCTTGATTATCCATCATCCGGTCCTGAGCACGCTTATCTTCACGACTTGGGCAGAGTTAAATACGACGTTATAAACGATGAAGAAACCATCGATGCTTTCTTCACTTTATCAAGACTTGAGGGAATTATCCCCGCTATCGAAAGTTCCCACGCAGTTGCCTACGGTATGAAACTTGCAAAAGAAATGGGAAAAGGCTCCGTTCTTATTTGCTTATCCGGTCGAGGCGATAAAGATATGGACTATATAATTGAAAAATACGGAATAAGATAAAGAAAAACAGGTTTTGCTAAAAGCAAAACCTGTTTTTTTATTTCAATCCTTCAATAATCTGATCTTTAATATCTTTCATTCCCTTGGCTGTTGGATGGCCGTATAACTGGTCAAAATTCTTGAACTCAACGTATCTCATATTATGATGATGGCAAACTTCTTTCATTCCATCACGCATAACGCCTTTTAACGCGCCGCTTATAATAACGATAATCTCTGCTTTTTTGAAAACCTCTTTTGCTTTATCAACAAAATAGCAAAAAGCAGGCAAGAAAGAATAAAGATCTTTTTCTTCCCAGTTTTCATACTTAATTTCCCCGATAGGTGCGCCTGCCCAGTTATCGTTTGTTCCACCAAGGATAAAAACCGTGTCAACCTCTTTATCATTAAAGAAGCCCTTTTCTTCGTAGTTTCTTAATCTTTTGATAAAGGAACAAGTCTGAGATAAATCCTCGCCATTATAACCAGTATAACCAATCGTGGATCCTGACCAGCTATCGTTTATAACAAGATTTGAATTAGTCTCAGATAAAAGCGGATGCCACCAGGTCTCGTTTATAGACATTGGCCAGGGGCTATCCTCTGCCTGCTGTTTTTTGTAATAAACGGCATATCCTTCGGGATTTGCGCCTTCGTAAGTTGAATAACTATCTCCAAAAATTACTACGTTTTTAAAAGTCATTTTATTTTCCTCCTATTAGTGATATACATATTCCAAGCGCTGCGGAAATAAGTATAATTTTTACTGCTGATAATTTTATTTTAAAGAATTTTTGCATAGCAAAATATATTCCCGTTATTAAAGCGAATATAATAATCGAAATAAAGTCTGCATTAAACTCTGAAAGAGAAACGTAGCCGAAAGCTTTTGCAAGAAGAACTACTCCCGTTGAAACGATAAGAGCAACGACAACGGGTTTAACTCCTTTGAGAAATGCTTTTACGAACTTATTTTCTTCAAAGTTTTTCAAAACGGAAGCAACAAGCAGAATAATCAAAAACGAGGGCAAAACGACGCCTGCCGTTGCGACTATACTTCCCAAAAGTCCGCCCTGAGTAGAACCGATATAAGTTGCCATATTTATAGCAACGGGTCCCGGCGTGGATTCGCAAACTCCGATAAAATCATAAAACTGCGTCTGGCTAAGCCAACTGCGCCCTATAACAAGCTCCTCAATAAGAGGAATCATTGCATATCCGCCGCCAAAGGTGAAAAGTCCTACCTTGAAAAATTCGAAAAACAAAATAACGTAAATCATTTTGTCTCCTCCTTTCTCAAAGGCAACGCATAAGCGATTATGCCGATTATTCCTCCTGAAAGGATAAGCACAACCGAGCTTATAGAAACTGCAAAAAGCTCAAATATAATCATAAGTCCGAAAACCGCTCCGAAGCAAATAAGAGGGAGAGGTTTTTTTTCGACTTTTTTTAGCATTGTCAATCCTGCTTTTATAATAAGAAAGGAAACTCCACATTTAATTCCCGAAAAAGCATAGGCAACGTATTTATTCGCCATAAAACTATCAAGAAAAAGAGAGATTACGTAAATTATAATAAGGGAAGGCAAAACGACTCCAAGAGTTGCAAAGAAACTGCCCAAAACTCCTTTTTTCTTATAGCCCACGTAGGTCGCCATATTGATAGCAATAGGACCGGGAGTTGATTCTGCGATTGTTATAACCTTTAAAAGTTCTTCCTCGTCAAGCCATTTATTCTTTTCAACGACAAGCTCGCGTATATTTGCAATCATAGCATAGCCACCGCCAAAGGTGAAAAGACCTAACTTGAAAAACGTTAAAAATAATGAAATAAGCATAATTTTTATCCTTCTTGAAAATTTCTATTATTATACCATATATATTTAAAAGCAACAACAATTTTGCATAAAAAAAGGGAGACCTTAGTCTCCCTGAGCGATATATCCTTTTTCGTTCAGCTTATTAAAAATTCTATCAAGAATTTCTTTCTTATTCGCCCTTACGGTATGGTAATGATACCCACCCGTAATATTCATAAGTTCCGAGGATTTTCCTGTTCTGACCCCTTCGATGAACTGCTTTATATGATGATGGGTATAAATATTAAGATTGGCGGTAAGTTTTCCATAAACCTTATGCCAGACAAAAACGTCAACTACCGTTCCGCCCTCGTCTATAATGGTATTAAGTTCGTCTTCCGTCTGAGAAGTAGTATGATATAGTTTAAAAACCCTTTCTTCCAGAGGGGATTTTTGAATAACGTATCCACTATGGGTGGAAAGTATATCATACCCTGACGCTTTGAGAATGGAAATATCCGAAACCACTATCTGCCTTGAAACCCCAAAGGTAGAAGCAAGTTCTCCCCCCGAAACAGGTTTTTCCGAAGATAATAAAAGGTTTATAATTCCTTTTCTTCTTTCCTCTGCCTTCATTTTTTCACCTCTATATAGCGTGAAGATTTTTAAGAGAAAGGTCCATTATAGGAGCTGAGTGAGTCAAAGCCCCACTTGAAATATAATCAACTCCGATATCAATAAGTCTTTCAATATTTTCTTTTGTAACGTTTCCGCTGCATTCGATTTCTGCTTTTCCGTTGCAAATTCTTACTGCCTCTTTCATATCTTCAACGCTCATATTATCAAGCATTATAATATCTGCGCCTGCCTCAAGTGCCTCATAAAGCATATCAAGATTTTCAACCTCGACCTCAATTTTTCTCACGAATGAAGCATATTCTTTTGCCATGGCAACGGCTTTTTTTATGCTTCCTGCTGCGCCGATATGATTATCTTTAAGCATAATTCCATCGCTGAGATTATAACGGTGGTTATTTCCGCCACCTACTTTAACGGCGTATTTTTCAAATATTCTCATATTTGGAGTGGTTTTTCTTGTGTCAAGAAGTTTTGTTTTGCTTCCCTCAAGATATTTTGCAATAGATTTTGTATAAGTTGCAATTCCGCTCATTCTCTGCAGGAAGTTAAGAGCAGTTCTCTCTCCGGAAAGAAGAACTCTGATATCCCCACGGATAACCCCAAGCTTCTGTCCGTTTTTAACCTCGTCTCCATCCTTGCAGTAAAAGGTCGCCTCTACCTTCTCGTCAAGAAGAGTGAAAGCTCTTTTAAAAACCTCAAGTCCTGCAATAACGCCATCTTCCTTGCAAATAAGGTCAACCTCGCCCATCTGAAACTCTTTCATTATGGCGTTTGTTGAAATATCCTCGTTTGAAATATCTTCTTTAAGAGCGCTCATTATAAGCTGGTCTGCATTTATTGTCATTGTGATTTCATTCATGGCTTTTTTTCTCCTTTTCAATTTCAGAAAGAACTATCTCTTTATATTTTTCTTTGTAGTTTTCGTATTCAAACTCGTTTATTTCGGGTTCGGGAATTTCCTTTGCCCCTTTATAATTTTCTAAAATATCATTTGCCGCTCTTTTTGCAAAAACAAGACTTTCAAGAAGAGAATTACTTGCAAGTCGGTTTTTTCCGTGAACACCGTTACAAGATGTCTCCCCCGCGGCATATAATCTTTCAAAAGAGGTTTTGCTGTTTTTATCAACGTCGATTCCTCCCATAAAATAATGCTGGGATGGAACTACGGGAATCGGCTCTTTTGTTACGTCATATCCTTCTTCAAGGCATTTTCTATAAATATTGGGGAAATGAGTTTTTATTTCTTCCTCGGGAATAGGCGCAAAAGAAAGCCATACGTTTTCGCTTCCCTCTTTTTTCATTTGCTCATAAATTCCATTTGCAACAACGTCCCTGGGCAAAAGCTCGTTAATAAATCTATCTCCGTTTTTATCAAGAAGAATAGCGCCCTCTCCCCGCACCGATTCAGAAATCAGAAATTCTCGGCCCTCATTCTTTGTATAAAGAGTGGTGGGGTGAATCTGAATATAATCAATATTCTTAAGTCTGATTCCATATTTTATGGCGAGGGCAAGAGCATCTCCCGTTAAGTGTCTGTAATTTGTGGAATGAGGGAAAAGTCCGCCGATTCCACCCGTTGCTAAAATAGTATAATCTGCGATTATTTTACTATATTTTTTATTTTCGTCATGGCCGATAATCCCAAAGCATTCCTTATTTTTGCAAATCAGATCAACCATAGTGAAATTTTCTATAAGAGTGATATTTTCTCTCTCTTTGGCTCTTTCAAGAAGTTTTGAGGTTATCTCTTTTCCCGTTTCGTCGGCGTGAAATAATATTCTCGGTCTTGAATGAGCGCCCTCTCTGGTATATGCAAAATCTTCGCCCTTTTTCTCAAAATCAACCCCAAAGGAAACCAAATCCTCTATAACCTCTCTTGAGGAATCTATCATTATCTCAACGGAAAGAGGATTATTCTCGTAGTGACCTGCTTTCATGGTGTCCTCATAAAAAGAATCACGGTCATTTTCATCTCTTAAAACGCAGATTCCTCCCTGGGCAAGAAAAGAATCGCTTTTATCGGCTTTTGATTTTGTTACTATGATTATTTTTTTATCAGAGGGCATATTCAAAGCGCAGTAAAGTCCCGCAACTCCACACCCTACAATAAGTATATCTGTTTTCATATTTACCTCGCAAGTTCAAGCATTTTCTCAAGTGGCGCCAATGCTTTTTCCCGCATTTCTTCTTCCATTTCTATTGGATTTTCCTCTTTTTCAAGAACTTCTGATATTCTCTCAAGAGTATTAAGCTTCATATCAGCGCAGCAAGGATTCGGATTTGGGAAATAGAATTTCTTAGTGGGGTTTTCTTCACGAAGACGATATAAAACCCCCATCTCCGTAACGATAATAAACTCTTCATTTTCCGCTTTTTCAACGTAAGAAATTATCTCTGCAGTGCTTCCGATATAATCAGAAAGAGATAAAATCTTTTCATCGCATTCCGGGTGGGAAAGAACCTTTGCTTCTGGATATTTCTCTTTTGTTTCCATAAGCTGCTCAACCGTAATTTTCGCGTGAATAGGGCAGCATCCATCATTTAATATTATATTCTTTTCGGGCACCTGCTCAGAAACGTATCTTCCAAGATTTTTATCGGGAATAAAGAATATATTTTTATTTGGAAGAGATTTAACGATTTTTATAGCGTTTGAAGAGGTTACGCAAACGTCACTCTTGCTTTTAAGCTCTGCGGTGGAGTTAATATAGCAAACAACTGCCAAATCCTCGTATTCTTCTCTCATTTTCTCAATCAGGCCCTCTTTAACCATATGAGCCATAGGACAATCAGCAGAGGTATCAGGCATAAGAACTTTTTTATCAGGATTAAGTATTTTAGCACTCTCTCCCATAAATCTGACTCCGCAAAACATAATTATATCCGCAGAAATTCCTTTTGCCACCTTTGCAAGATAAAAGGAATCGCCCACGTAATCTGCAATTTCCTGTGCCTCGTCAGGAGCATAGTAGTGGGCTAATATTACTGCATTCTTTTCTTTTTTTAACTGTTGTATTCTTTCTTTCATCAATTCCGTCTCCTACATAGTATACATACAAGAATTGATTATACATTTTTACTTTACATTTGTCAAGTTATCTGTAAAGTTTTTTCGGGTTGTTTTCCTATCTTTTTCGTGATATAATCTTTCGTGAACGTTTTCAAAAGGAGATTTAGTATGTTTGACGTTGAACATTTTATATGGATATTTATAACTGTTTTTTGCGTTATTGCCCTTTCAGTGATAAGCAAAAAGAAGAACTTTTCTCTCAAAACTGCAGGGTATATAATGAGCACCATCTCTTTAATAAGCGAAATAAGCAAAATTATGAGCGATATGACCGAAGGCGGAAAAGGTGGCTACGTTCTTGCGCCTACTTCTCTTCCCTTTCATTTATGCAGTCTGATGCTTTTCGGAGTTTTATTTATAACCTTTGGAAAAGATGGCAAGGCAAAGCAGATAGTTATAGATTTTATTGCAGTTGCAGGAATTTTGGGTAGTATCTGCGCAATTCTTATTCCAACGGTGGGAACGGATTTTTTGAATATTCAGTCCTATCAGTGCTTTGTTTATCACGGGGGACTTTTGTGGTTCGGAATTTATCTTATTTTAAGCGGCAAGTCAAAACCCTGCCTTAAAACCCTTGGCAGAAATATGATAATTCTTCTCCTTCTTATATGGGCGTTGATTTACGTTAATAGCGTTTTATCAGTATATAACGTTAACTTTATGTATCTTGTTCGTCCGCCTATGGAAAACCTGCCATTTCTAAACCTTAACCAGGGCTGGTATATTTATTTCTTGCGACTTGTGGGACTTGGAGTTTCTATAATCTCCCTCTTCCATCTCCCCTTTATAATAGCACAAAGAAAAAAGAAATAATAACTAAAAAACCCTCGGATTTTTCCGAGGGTTTTATTATTACATATATTTTTTATAGAAATTTGTAAATAAAGTTGCTCCCTGAGCACGAGTTGCAGTTGACTGCGGGTCGAATTTGTTGTTTCCCACGCCGTTTACAAGTCCTGATTTTGCGCATTTATAAACGGCTTCTTTCGCCCAGTCGGAAATACTTCCATCATCGGCAAAAGTAGATACCTCTTTTTCTGGCTCAATGGTTTTGCCAAGGCATTTTTCAATATAGTTGCAAAGCATCAAACACATCTGCTCACGGGTGATTTTAGCATCAGGATCAAATTTTCCATCGCCAACACCGCTTACGATTTTGTTTTGCGCCGCCCAGGTAACTGCAGAGGTATACCACGTTCCCTTAGGAACGTCCTTGAATCCCGATTCCACGTTTGAGTTGGTAGTATCAATTCCCGAAAGATTTGCAAAAACCTGAACCATCTGCGCTCTTGTCATATCTGTCTCCGGTGAGAAAATATCACTCGCAGTGCCTTTGAAAATTCCATAAGTAACTGCAAAATCAACGTATTCCTTATACCAGGAATTTTCTGCTACGTCTTTGAATATTTCAGGAGAATTGATTAGTTTACACACAGAACAAACTTTAGTTTCTTCGTCATAATCATGGTATTTTAGTGTTGCATTGATCAGATCATAATTACTAGAACCAATTGATATCTTATTCCATTCCGTTTCTGTGCCACAGTAAGTAACGTTTGTCAGGTTAGAGCAACCGTAGAATGCACGATATCCAATATCCATTATGCAATTTGGGATGGCAATACTTGTCAGGCTAGTGCAATTCTCGAACGTATAATTTCCAATACCTGTTACACTATTTCCGATGGTTACGCTCGCCAAGTTTGTGCAGTCTTTAAACGCATAATTTCTGATGCTTGTTACGCTATTTCCAATAATAACGCTTGTCAATTTAGAGCATTTATAAAATGAATACTGATCAATACTTGTTACACTATCAGGAATAGTTATGTTTGTCAAATTAGAACAACCAAAAAACGCATAATATTCAATGATTGTTACGCCATTTGGGATGGTGATGTTTGTCAGATTAGAGCAATTAAAAAACGCACTCTGGCCAATACTTGTTACGCTATCAGGAATAGTTATGTCTATCAAATTAGAGCAGCCGCAGAACGCAAAGTTGCCAATATATGCTGCGCTATTTGGGATATCAATACTTGTCAAATTAGTACAATTCTCGAATGCATAATTTCCAATACCTGTTACGCCCTGTTCTATCACAACATTCTTTATAGCAGAGCGGTAACTATGCCATGGTATGGATCCGGAAAACGAATAATGCTCCATATCCCCTGTGCCGGAGATGGTCAGAACGCCACCGCCGTTAAGTGTCCACATTAAATTCTCACCACAAGTGCCGAATGCTACAATGGTCTCTACACTTATACCACAAACAGAACAAACAACACCATTTTCAGCACTCTCCGTCCAATCATGATATTTTCGAGAGGCAGAAGTTAAAGAAACGTTATTCGAACCAATGGATATCTCGTTCCATTTTTCTTCTCTTTCACAGTAGATAACGTTTTTCAACTTAGGACATTCATAAAAAGCATACTCTCCAATGCTTACTATACCATCACCTATTGCAATACTATCTAGTTTAGAACAGTCATAAAACGCTTTATATCCAATGTTTGTTACACTATTTGGAATAGTAATACTGACTAAGTTAGAGCAGGACTGGAACGCATAGTCTCCAATAGTTTTTACGCCATTATACATTATGATACTTACTAGATTATCGCAATAAGAGAACGCTGAATTATCTATGTTTTTTACGCTGTTCGGAATAGTAATATTTGTTAGGCTATAGCAACAAGCGAACGCACTTTCTCCAATACTTGTAACGCTATCTGGAATGCTTACACTTGCCAATTTTGAGCAAACACCAAACGCCCTCTCACCAATATCTGTTACATTTTTTCCAATGGTTACGCTTGCCAAGTTAGAGCAGTTATAGAACGCACCCTCTCTAATGCTTGTTACGCTATCTGAAATAGTTACACTTGTCAAACTATAGTAACCACAAAACGCATAGTCTCCAACACTTGTCACACCTTGTTCAATTATAACGTTTTTTATTAAGGAACGATAATTATACCATGGTGCGGAAGTTGAGGACACATATTCACTCATATCCCCTATGCCGGAAATAGTTAAAACACCAGCAACATCAAGAGACCAGGTAAGATTTTTTCCACAGGTGCCATAATCCGCCGTATCTTCATACATTCCGCATATTGAACATGTTAATCTATTATCCTCTGCTCCTCCAAGCCAACTATGATATTTTCGTGTTGCATTTGTTAGATTAGAATTATCGGAACCAATTGATATCTTATTCCATTTCGTTTTTGTTCCACAGTAGGTAACGTTTGTCAATTTAGAGCAACCGAGGAATGCCCAATTTCCAATGTTTGTTACGCTGTTTGGGATTGTGATGCTAGTTAGATTAGAGCAGTCTTCAAATGTCCAACTCTCAATACTTGTTACGCTATTTGGGATGGTAATGTTTGTTAGACTAGAACAAAAAGAAAACGCACTCCAACCAATACTTGTTACGCTATTTGGAATGGTGATACTAGTTAGATTTGAGCAATATGCAAACGCATCATATCCAATGCATGTTACGCTATTTGGAATAGTAATCTGAGTAGTATTGGTGCAATTAGAAAACACACAGCTACCAACACTAGTTACTCCTTGCTCAATTACAATTCTTTGTATTGACGATCGATAGTTATACCACGGCGCAGAAACCGTGGATAAATAATTATCCATCATTCCCGTTCCGGAGATAGTAAGAACGCCATCGCTATCTAATGTCCAGGTTAGATTTTCCCCGCAGGTGCCGGAAGCCGTTGTTGCCGCGTTTGCCGTTATGCCAAAAAGTCCCGTCGGCATAATTGATAGCACTAATGTAATTACTAAAACAAATGACAAAAATCTTTTCATCAATATCACCTTTCGAAAAGTCGTTAATATTATATTACAGTGCGAAATCCTCTTCGACTTTCGCCTCTTGAATTTATTATTTCAATAAATAATGGAGCATTTTTTCCGGGTTATCAAGAAACATTTTTGTAATCTTGAAATGCTCCGTATCTTTATAATTCACTTTATTGATTCCTTCGTCCGAAAACTCAAAAATCTCCGCTTCGGGAAAGGCCATCAATATTGGAGAATGGGTAGCTATTATAAACTGAGAACCTTTTTTCAAAAGCTCATTTATCTCGGCCATCAAGGTCAGAAGCCGCATAGGAGAAAGCGCCGCCTCCGGCTCATCAAGGATATAAACTCCATTGCCGAAAAACCTATTCTGAACAATAGATAAAAAACTTTCCCCGTGGGACTGATTATGAAGAGAAACCCCGCCATACGCCTCTATAATTTTAGGATCAAAGGATGGCTCTTCATCCATTTTGTCAATATTTGTTGCAACGTTATATAAACTTTCCGCACGAAGAAAAAATCCATCCTTGGCAAAGCCCCGTTTTGAAACCTTTAAGTGCTTATAAAGCTCGGAATGAGTCTCGTTCGTTGAAAAAGAAAAATTCTTCGAACCTCCCTCGGCATTAAAACCGTAGGCCACGGCGATTGCCTCAATCAAGGTGGATTTGCCCGTTCCGTTTTCGCCAACGAAAAAACTAACGGGAGAAGAAAAACAAATCTCCCCTTCTTTCTCTAAATGCTTCACGGCAGGCAAAGACTTTAAATATGAATTTTTATCCAACATACCGTCAAATAAAATTTTGCTTATATAAGTCACTTTTCTCATCCTTTGGTTTTTTTATATCATACCATATATCATCTTGCTCTGCAATAATATAAAAAAGGTATCGGCGTTTTACCGATACCTTTTAATTTTATAAATATTCTTTTGCCAGCGCCTCAAAAGCAGGCAGAGCACCCAAAACCGTTTCTTTTGCGGTGCAATATGCAATTCTGACGTATCCCTTTAATCCAAAATCATCGCAGGGAACAACCAATATCTCGTGCTTCTTTGCTTTTTCATAAAACGCGTAGGCATCCTCTTCCAATGCTTTTACAAAAAGATAAAAAGCTCCGTCAGGTTTTACGCATTTATAGCCGTATTTCGTCAGATTATTATAGAGAAGGTCTCTATTTTCCTTATAGGCCTCAACGTTTACCTTTGCGTTAAGGCAACGGGAAATAACCTGCTGAAATAAACTTGGAGCACAAACGTAACCCAACGCTCTTCCTGCGCCACAAATGGCAAGATAAAGGTTATTGCAATCTTCCATTTTCGGACAAACGGCAATATAGCCGATTCTCTCACCGGGTAGGGAAAGTGACTTGGAATAAGAATAGCAAACAAGGGTATTATCATAATAATCCATAAGATAAGGAACCTTAACGTCGGAATAAACCAGTTCACGATATGGTTCATCTGCAATAAGATATATCTCTTTATTATATTCTTTGGATTTTTTCTTTAATACCTCGGATACCTCTCGAATAGTTTCCTCGGAATAAACAACTCCACTGGGGTTATTCGGGGAGTTTATAATAACTGCCTTGGTAGCGGGGGTAATTTTTTTCTCAAAATCGGAAACGTCAATCTGCAAAGTATCCTCAACAGGAGTGCTAATTACAACTTTTCCCCCTGCGTTTTCGATAAAAACCTTATACTCCGTAAAGAAAGGTGCAAAAACGATACATTCCTCTTCCTTTTCTGCCTCAAAAATCGCTTTAAGACAAATAGAAAGAGAAGCAGCAGCGCCACAAGTCATATAAATCAGATTAGGCGAAATAGAAACGCCAAATCTCTTATTTATATCATCAGCAATTGCCTGGCGAACGCCAAGGTCTCCCTGCGCAGAGGTATAGCCATGAAGGGCTACTGAATCCTGAGTATCAAGAAGGTGGCGAATAGTATCGTTAACGTCTGCAGGAGCGGGAACGCTTGGGTTTCCAAGACTGAAATCAAAAACGTTTTCCGCGCCGATTTCTTTTGCTCTTGCTTTACTGTATTCAAAAATTTCTCTGATGATCGAACGTTTGCTTCCAAGTCCGAACATTTTCTGATTATATCCCATGCTATAACCTGCCTTGCTTAAATTTCGGATAAATCCTGATTGGATAAGGTGCGAATATTATTCGCCTCAAGAATCTCCATCAATTTATTGATGTCAGATGCTTTCAAAACAACGTAGGCCTGTTCAGATTCGATAGAAAGACCATACATATATTCAATATTAACTCCGTTAGCATCAATAGCTTTAAGTAATTCCTGCAAACTTCCAACCTTATGAGTAATCTGAATAATAGAAACGTCGGAAAGCAAAGATGAAAATCCTTTTTCGGTAAGTCTCTCTTTTCCTTTTGCTGCATCATCAACAATAAGGCGAAGTAATCCGAACTCAGTGGTATCTGCAAGACTTAGAGACAAAATATTTACTCCACTTTCTTTGAGAACGCTCAAAACCTCGGAAAGTCTTCCTGCTCTGTTTTCAATAAAAACGGTTAACTGCTTAGCAAACATAGTAATTCTCTCCTTAAATTATCAATATAATTTTCTATTATCGATGACGTGAACCGCCTTGCCCTGACTTCTCACAAGAGACAAAGGTTCAACTATCTTAATCTTTGCGTTTATGCCAAGTGCCTGCTGAATAACGTGGCCAATCTTTTTGGTCAATCCCTCGATAACACGAATCTCGTCAGTATAATATTTCTGGTCAACTTCCACCTGAATTTCAAGGGTATCAAGATTATTTACTCGGTCAACTATCATCATATAATGAGGAGTAACCTCTTCAACGTTGACTAAAGCCGCCTCAACCTGACTTGGGAATACGTTAACCCCACGAATAATAAGCATATCGTCAACACGGCCCTTAAATCTGGATATACGGGCGCTTGTTCTTCCGCAGTCGCAGGTGGAATGGTCGATGCTTGTAAGGTCTTTGGTGCGATAACGAATAAGAGGGATTCCCTCTTTTGTCAAGGTTGTGAAAGCAAGCTCACCTGTTTCTCCATCTGCAACGGGAGTCATCGTTGCAGTATCAAGAACCTCAGGATAGAAGTGGTCCTCGCATACGTGAAGCCCTTTATGGAATTCGCAGTCGCAAGCAACTCCGGGACCCATAATTTCGCTAAGGCCATAGATATCAAAGGCCTTGATATTCAGTCTTGACTCAATTTCCTTATGCATTTTTTCTGTCCAGGGTTCTGCACCGCAGATAGCTGCCTTTAACTTGATTTTATCAAGCAAATTCTCCTTGGCAAGAACCTCGGAAATATGAAGAAGATAAGACGGAGTGCAGGCGATTGCCGTTGCGCCGAAATCCACCATCATAGTGGTAAGCTTCTGAGAATTTCCCGTGCTCATAGGAACAACGGTTGCCCCAATCTTTTGAGCACCGTCGTGAGCGCCAAGGCCACCGGTAAAAAGCCCGTAACCATAAGCGATTTGAATAATATCATCTTTGGTAATTCCGGCCATTGTCATGCATCTTGCAACGCATTCTGACCAGATATCAAGGTCACGGCGGGTATAACCAACTACCGTTGCTTTTCCCGTAGTTCCGCTTGATGCATGAACTCTTACTATCTGAGAATTTGGAACAGCAAATAACCCAAAAGGATAGTTATCCCTGAGGTCATCTTTTGTTGTAAAAGGAAGTTTAGTAATATCTTCGATAGATTTAATATCGTTTGGCATAAGACCGACTGCCTGCATTTTTTTGCGATAGAACTCAACGTTGTGATACATATAGTCAACAAGTTTAACAAGTCTTGCGCTTTGCAAAGCCGTCATCTGGTCTCGGCTCATACATTCTTTTGTTTCATTCCAAATCATTTCAAAAGTTCCTTTCGTTTTTATTTATCATAGCCACACAAAAAGGCCTTTTGATTAATTTCGATGGTCTTTGCGGGAACAGTTTTTGAAACGGTTTCAAGCCATGAATCTTTCTCAAAACCGATAAATTTTGCCGCATATCCCAAAACAACAGAGTTAAGAACCTTGCTGTTTCCAAGTTCAAGAGCAATCTTCTGCCCGTCTATTGCATAAACTGAGTGTTCTTCTTTAAGGGTTTCTATAATATTTTCAGGATATTTTTTCGCACCGATAACAACTGTCATAGGGTCAATACGGCAGTCGTTAACGATCAGAACGCCGTCTTTTTTTAGAAAATGAGCATAGCGAAGAGCTTCCAGACGCTCAAATGCAATAATAACGTCTGCCTGACCTTCTTCAACGACGGGTTCGCTTACCTTATCGCCAAAACGAACAAAAGTAACAACGCTGCCCCCTCGCTGAGCCATGCCGTGAACTTCAGAAATTTTTACGTCGCATCCATTTGCCATAGCGGCTTTTCCGATGATTCTGCTGGTCAAAAGAGTTCCTTGACCGCCGACGCCTACAATCATAATATTTTTAATCATAATTATCTCTCCACCCTCTGAATTGCATTGAATTTACAATAATTTTGGCAAAGACCACATCCGTTACACATGGTGGGGTCGATTTTTACTTTTCCGTTTTCGTCATAAGTCATAGCAGGGCATCCAATTTTCATACATGCGCCGCATTTTTTGCAAGAATCAGACTCAACAAAGCAAACCTCAGGGAATTTCTGACCTTTTAAAAGAACGCATGGTGATTTTGCAATAATAACGGTCAGAACGTCGCCGTTAATGCTTTCTTTCAGAATTTCTTCCAGACGTTTCACGTCAAAGGCGTTAACCTCAATTACGTTTGAAACGCCGATAGAACGGCATAAATCAGCAAGATTAACCGCATAGGTATCTTCGCCTTTCAGAGTTTTTCCCGTAGCGGCGTGTTCCTGATGGCCGGTCATACCCGTTGTTCTGTTATCAAGAATCATTACCGTTCCTGTTGCCTTATTATAAACCATATTAACAAGTGAGTTAATACCCGTATGTAAGAAAGTAGAATCGCCGATAACTGCAACCCAATTTTTAATAAAGTCTTTTCCACGGCCTTTTTCCATTCCGTGAAGAGATGAAATACTCGCACCCATGCAGATAGTAGTATCAATTACGCTTAAAGGAGCAACTGCGCCCAAGGTATAGCAGCCAATATCACCCAGAACGGTGATTTTATTTTTAGCCAAGGTGTAGAACATTCCACGGTGAGGACAGCCGGCACACATCATGGGCGGACGACCGGGGATGGGGGAGTCAGCGGTGATGCTTTCCGGTGCCGCCTTATCGAAAGCGGCGGCGATGGTCTGATGGGAGAACTCACCCAGGATAGAGAACAGCTCTTTGC
>JAFZHO010000021.1 GCA_017554835.1 Clostridia bacterium | reverse complement strand
GAGATGACTGTGGCCGCCCGAAACGATGAGAGCAACAAACGGAGGCTTGAGATCGTTATGTGTTAAATAAGAAGCGGCAACATGGCCTCTTATATGATGAACGGGAATAAGGGGCTTTTTTGCTGAAAAGCTAAGCCCTTTTGCAAAATTTATACCAACAAGCAGCGCTCCGATAAGTCCCGGCGCATAGGTAACTGCAATACCATCAATATCTTCTATGGTAACGTTTGCATCCGAAAGCGCTTTTTCCACCACGTAAGAAATATTCTCCGCGTGCATACGGGAGGCAATCTCAGGCACTACTCCACCGTAGACTTTATGAATATCTATCTGCGAATTAATTACGTTTGAAAGCACTTCTCTCCCATCTTTGACAACGGCCGCAGCAGTCTCATCGCAGGAACTTTCTATTCCTAAAATAAGCATTTCAATTTCCCTTCTTTACCTTTTCCCTCATAAGAAGAGCGTCATTATAAGGGCGTCTTCTTTTGGTTTTGTGTAATAATCTTTTCTCACGCCAAGAACCTTAAATCCCAAGCTCTCGTATATCTTTATGGCGGGAGCATTTGTTTTTCTCACTTCAAGGGTGATAAACTCCATTTTCTGCTCTTTTGCATAGGAGATAATATGCTGAAAAAGCATTTTTCCAATGCCTTTTCCCCTATAGTCCTCTCTCACTGCAAAAGTGCTTATATTCCCCTCTTTTGAGACGTCCACTATTCCGCAATATCCCATAATTTCTTCCCCGTCTTTTGCAAGGGCGAAATAGGATATATCTCTTTGCGCTTCCATCTCAAAGTCCGAAAGACTATGGGGAACGGAAAAACACTCTCGCTCAATTTCATAGGCCTTTTTGGCATCCTCAAGAGTCATTTTCTCAATTTTAATCATTTTTTATCCCTTTGCTATATACCAATTTTCTCCGAAGTTTACGTCAACCAAAAGGTCAACACGAAGATTTACTGCATTTTCCATTTCTTCTTTTAGAATTTTCTCGGCTTTTTCCTTTTCTTCCAAGGGCGCATCAAGAATCAGTTCATCGTGAACCTGCAAGATAAGTTTTGTTTTCATATTTTCTTTTTTAAGTCGCTCAAAAACCTTTATCATTGCAATTTTGATAATATCCGCCGCGCTACCCTGAACAGGAGAGTTCATTGCGGCTCTTTTTCCAAAGCCCTGAAGCACCTTATTGGAAGAAAGAATCTCAGGAATATATCTTATTCTTCCAACCATGGTTTTGATATAACCTGTTTTTTCTGCCTCTGCCACGATATTATCAAGAAACGACTTAACGCCCGGATAAGTTTCAAAATAGCTTTGTATATAGTTTTTTGCCTCTTTCATAGATATTTTCAAATCTTTCGAAAGAGAAAAGGCCCCAATACCATAAACAATGCCGAAATTTACTGCCTTTGCGCTTGATCTTTGGGTATCCGTTACCTCTTCGAAAGGCGTATTAAATACCTGAGAAGCAGTCATTCTATGAATATCTGCCCCTGATTTAAAAGCGGCCGTCATGTTTTCGTCATCTGCCATATGGGAAAGAACCCGAAGTTCTATCTGAGAATAGTCCCCGTCAATAAGAATGTTTTCCTTGCTATGAGGGATAAACATTTTTCTCATTTCTCTGCCAAGAGCATATCTCACGGGAATATTCTGCAAGTTGGGCTCAGTGGAAGAAAGTCTGCCCGTTGCCGTTACCGTCTGATTAAAACTTGAATGAATTATATCATTCTCATCTAAAACCGCCAAAAGCCCCTCAACGTAGGTGGAGTTAAGTTTCGTGAGCTGCCTATATTCAAGTATATAGGAAACAACCTCGCTCATTGGCGCAAGTTCTTCAAGAACTTCGGCGTTGGTGGAGTATCCTGTTTTGGTCTTTTTAATAACGGGAAGATTGAGTTTTTCAAATAAAATTATACCAAGTTGTTTTGGAGAATTTATATTAAATTCCTCTCCGGAAAGTTCATAAATCTTATTCTGAGTTTCTTCTATTCTTTCCTTCAGCATTTCGCCAAAACGGCAAAGTTCCTCTCTATCTACCTTGAAGCCCTCTTTTTCCATAGAAATAAGGCAAGGAATAAGGGGCATATCAATATCATAATATACCTTTGAAAGTCCAAGGAATTCTATCTTCTCTGTCATAATTTCGCAAAGAGCGGGCAGATAAAATATCATAGAACTTTCGTTTATTATATCTTTTTCAAGATAGTTTAAAATAAGCGCTTTCAGAGAGTAATCCGATGCGGCGGAATTTAAAACGTAGCCCGCAGTTTCCCCGTCAAATACTATATTCTCCTCTTCGCCGTTATAGCAAATAGAGAGTATTTCTTTATAGTTTGCAAAGTATTTTTTTATTTCTTTATCCGAGATAATTTCAGTTAAAAAAGTTATAAAATCTCCTTTTGCTTTATACCCCGAATTAACGTAGCAGAAAAGTTCTCCGTTTTTGAGATAGAGATAGATTTTACCCTCTTTTTTTGCCTCTGAAAGAATAAAATCAGTTTCCTTCTCCTCGGGGATTATTTCTTCTGACTCTACTTTTTCTTTTGATTTGGTAAGTCCAAGTTTTGTTATGAGGTTTTTGAATTCAAGATAAGAAAAAGTCTCAAAAAGTTCATCCTTATCATATTCTTTCAAATCAAGAGCCGATAACTCTATATCAAGGGGAACCTCTTTATTGATAGTTCCCAAAGTCCTTGAAAGAAAAGCCATATCCTTATCTTTCTGAAGTTTTTCTTTCAGGGAACCTTTTATATTATCAATATTTTCGTAAATTCCTTCAAGGGTTTTATAGTCGGAAATAAGTTTAAGCGCAGTTTTTTCTCCAACGCCTGCTACCCCCGGAATATTATCAGACCCATCCCCCATAAGCGCCTTGACCTCTATCATATCAATGGGGTTTAAGTTATAATCCTCGTTTATTTTCGCCACGTTATAGATTATAGTCTCGGTATGGCCTTTTTTGGTGCTTGGCAATTTTACCGTAACAAAATCGTTTATAAGCTGAAAAGAGTCTCTGTCCCCCGTTATGATGGTGCATTTTTTACCCTTTTCGGCACACATTCTCGATAAAGTTCCAAGAATATCATCGGCTTCGTAGCCCTCTTTTTCAAGGCAGGTAATACCCATTTTTTTAAGAACGTCTTTCAAGATGGGCATCTGGGAAGCAAGCTCCTCAGGCATACCTTTTCGACCTGCTTTATACCCGTCAAACATTTTATGGCGAAAAGTAGGCGCTCTCAAATCAAAAGCAACTGCCACTCCATCGGGATTTTCCTCAGAGAGAAACTTGAGATATATATTCAAAAACCCATAAACTGCATTAGTATAAACCCCTTTGCTATTCGTCAAAGGAGGGGTTGCATAAAATGCTCTGTTAATTATGCTGTTTCCGTCAATTATCATATATCCCATAGTTTTTTCCTCTTTAATAATATATAGTCAATTATACCACAACAAGCAAAAAATTAAAACCGTTTTAGATTTTTGAGAGGGCAAAATTCATAAAGCTTTTTGCCGCAAAAGATAAAGATACCCCCTCGATATGACAAAGGGCAATCTCCCTTTTGGGAATTGGATTTGAAAGATTTATCTCAAAAACCTCTCCCGATTCCACTGCCTCTTTTGAAAACTCCCTTGTTACGCAGGAAATTCCGTATCCGATTTTGCAAAATTCGATAAGAAGGTCATGGGCGCCAAGTTCTATCTCCGGCTCTAAAATTACCCCCTCGTCTCTGAAAATCCCGTCAACGTATTTTCGGGAGTTTGCTTTCTTTTCAAGCATAATTATAGGGTATTTGCAAAGCTCTTTTTTGGATATTTTTTTATCCTTTAAAAACCAGAATTTATTAGGCGCAACAAATATATCGTGAACGTCAAAGCAGTTGATTACCTTTATATTATTTTCTGAAACAGGCGTATTTACAAATCCGATATCAATTTTTCCGCTTTTCAGAAGACTTATGGTTTCGGGGCTTGTTCTATTTATTACTTTGATTTTTATTTTAGGATAAATGCTATGAAATTTCTCAATAACGGGCAATAAAAAATGCCTCGAAATCGTATCCCCTGCACCGATTTTCAGTTCCCCTTCTGAAAGGGCTTTCAACTCCTCAAGCTTTTCCTCGCCGCTTTTAATAAGACTTAGTCCCGTATTTATATATTCAAAAAGCATCTGACCTTCGGGAGTTGTTTTTACTCCTCTTGCCTCGCGGACAAAAAGAGTGGTATTAAGCTGATTTTCAAGATTTGCCATGGCCTGAGATACGGCGGGCTGAGAAATATATAACCCTGCCGCTGCTTTTGAGAAGCTTCCCTCACGGACTACTTTATCAAAAATTCTGTATAATTCCAAATCCGCAGACATATAATCACCACTTATATATAATATAATATAT
>JAFZHO010000020.1 GCA_017554835.1 Clostridia bacterium | reverse complement strand
CTAAAAATCAGGAGGACAATAATGAACAAGGTAGTATATAAACCCGAGGGGGAACGGCTTTTTACCGAGGAGAATATATTTTATACTTCTTCAATATCCAATATGGAAAAAGCCATAGAAAAAAATCTTATCCTCGAAGGAAAAGCAACACTCTGCGATACCGATAAAAACCTTATTATAAATTTTGGAGAGTTTCGTGGGATAATTCCAAGGGAAGAATGCGTTTTGCAGGAAACGGAAAAAGAAAACCGTGATATCGCTGTTATAACGAGAGTCAACAAGCCCGTTTGCTTCTGCGTCAGAGAAATCAGAGAACAAAACGGCGAAAAAATCGCAGTTCTATCCCGAAAAGACGCCCAAAAATTCGCCCTTGACGAGATTATGAAACTTCCCAAAGGAACTATCCTGGATGGAAAAATCACTCATCTTGAACCTTTTGGTGCTTTTGTTGATATAGGGTGCGGAATAGTTTCTCTCATAACAATTGATTCAATTTCCGTTTCGAGAATTCCCCATCCGGAAGAGCGTTTTTATAGAGATCAGAAAATAAAATGTATTATAAAAGATATCGATAAAGAAAAAGAACGCATCTATCTATCTCATAAAGAGCTTCTCGGCACTTGGGACCAGAACGCAGATCTTTTTTCTCCCGGCCAAACAGTTTCGGGAATTGTCCGAAGCATCGAAGATTACGGGGTTTTTATTGAACTTACGCCAAATTTCGCAGGGCTTTCCGACCTTGTTGACGGAATAAAAGAGGGCGACCACGCCGCAGTCTACATAAAAAATATTATTCCCGAAAAAATGAAAGTAAAGCTTACAATAGTGGATTTTTTTGATAGTCCTTGCGAGGAACCCGTTAATAACTATTTTATAACCTCGGGGCAAATAAAAAAGTGGAGATATTCCTCAGAAAAATGCAGTAAAGTTATAGAAACCGACTTTGAATAAAACTTGATATGCAAAATAATTGACCTATGCTATAATAATTTATGTCAAGGGAGGTTATTTTATATGATAGTTTTTAATAAGTTATGGTCCGTTATGGAAGAGAAAAAAATCAGCACCTATTGGCTCAGGGAGCATTGCCAGATTGATAGCAAGACTGTGCGTCGTTTGAAAGCAAACGAAAATATAGAGACCAAAACTCTTAATAAATTATGCGCTGCTCTGAATTGCCGACTGGAAGATATAGCCGAATATATTGCCGATGATGAATAAAAAAGTCTTTGGATTTTGCCAAAGACTTTTTATTTTATTGACCAAACCACGCTTTTATGATATGCTTAACGGGAACGTTTTTTTAAAAAAGGAGAAAAACTATGGAACGCGAAAAATTAGCAAGTCGTCTCGGTTTTATTCTGCTTAGTGCAGGGTGCGCCATCGGTTGCGGAAACGTATGGAAATTTCCCTGGATGGCAGGTCAGTATGGCGGAGGCGCTTTTGTTCTTATTTATCTTATATTTTTGATTATTTTAGGTTTACCCGTTATGGTAATGGAGTTTTCCTTGGGCCGTGCAAGTCAGGCAAGCCCCATCGGTATTCATAAAAAGCTCCAGAAACCCGGTCAGAAATGGCATTGGCACGGAAAGATGGCTCTTGTTGCCAATTTTATTCTTATGATGTTTTATACCTCGGTAACGGGTTGGATGCTTTATTATTTTGTCAAATTCGTCAAAGGCGATATGACGAATCTTTCCGCCGAGGCCAGCGCTTCTCAGTTTGGCAATATGCTGAATAGTCCCTTAATTATGGTAGGATTTATGGTCATTGTTGTTGTCCTTGGATTTTTAATTCTTTCCTTTGGACTTCAAAAGGGCGTTGAAAAGGTCACAAAATATATGATGATTGCCCTTCTTGGTCTTATGATTATTCTTGCGATTAATAGTTTTACCCTTGAAGGCGCTAAAGAAGGTCTTTCCTTCTATCTTAAACCCGACCTTTCAAAAATAAACGCAAACGTTATCGTAGGCGCTATGAATCAGGCATTCTTCACCCTGAGTCTCGGTATCGGCTCTATGGCTATTTTCGGAAGCTATATAGGAAAAGAACGCTCCCTTATGGGCGAATCTCTCAATATACTCGGTCTTGATACCTTCGTTGCCATAATGGCAGGACTTATTATTTTCCCCGCTTGCTTTACTTATGATATTGAGGTAGGCGCAGGACCAAGTCTTCTTTTTGAATCTATGGCCTCCGTATTCAATAATATGTCAGGTGGTCGTTTCTGGGGAAGTTTATTCTTCTTATTTATGTTTTTTGCCGCAATGTCCACCATTATTGCAGTTTTTGAAAATATTCTTGCAATGCTTCGTGAAATTACCGGCTGGAGCCGTATAAAAGGATGTATTATCGCAGGAGTTCTTATTTTTGTTCTTTCTGTTCCCTGCGCACTTGGATTTAATCTTTTATCCGGCTTTGTTCCCTTTGCAAAAGGAACAGGCGTTTTGGATTTGGAGGACTTTTTGGTATCTAACTGTTGCCTTCCTCTTGGGTCCTTATTATACGTTCTGTTCTGCGTAAGCAAAAAAGGATGGGGATTTGAAAACTTCCTCAAAGAAGCAAACGAGGGCAAGGGCCTTAAAATGCCCCGATGGATTAAACCTTACGTAACCTACGTTCTTCCCGTAGTTATTATAGCAATATTTATAATAGGTATTTTAACCTTTAAATTTGCTGATGATTTTACTATATTGGGTTGGATTAAATCACTATAACAAAAAAGCCACTCGATTTTCGAGTGGCTTTTCTCATTTAGAAATATCAACTGATGCAACTCCGTTAAGGTGCATATCTGCCACCTTTCCCGAAAGGTATTCATAATAGCCCTGGGAGGCAATCATAGCGGCATTATCGGTGCAAAGACTAAGTGGCGGAACGAATAGTTCTATACCGTTTTCGGCGCATACTTTCTCCATTTCTTCTCGGAGCATGGAGTTTGCGCTTACGCCTCCTGCGAGAACGGCTTTTTTTATACCGTTATCCAAAATGGCCTTTATAAAATGCCCGCATAAAACGTCGCAAACTGCTTTTGAAAAACTTGCTGCAACGTTTTCCTTTGAAATTTCTTCCCCTTTTTGCTGAGCGTTATGAACGTAATTTATAACTGCGGTTTTAATCCCCGAAAAAGAAAAATCATAAGGATTATCTTTAAAATGCACCTGAGGGAATTTTATACTCTCTTTATCTCCCTCTTTGGAAAGTTTATCAATCAAAACTCCCCCCGGATAAGAAAGTCCCAGAACTCTTGCCGCTTTATCAAAGGCCTCTCCTGCGGCATCATCTCTCGTTGCGCCAATAACCT
>JAFZHO010000019.1 GCA_017554835.1 Clostridia bacterium | reverse complement strand
CAAAAATTGCTGATATTGCATCTGCGGTATTAAGGTCATCTTCCATTGCTTCCTTGAACTTTTCTTTATAACACAAAACGCTTTCGATAATTTTATCGTCTTCTTCGTTTTTAGAAACAGAAGAATTTTTTATAACGTAATTCATATTTTCAAGGCAGTTATAAAGTCTTTCAAGAGATGCTTTTGAACCCTCGATAATCTCCTGAGTGAAGTTTATTGGAGTTCTGTAATGGGCCTGAAGCATAAAGAAACGGATTGTTTCGTATCCGTATTTTTCTGCGATTTCACGAACAGTGAAGAAGTTATTCTTGGATTTGGACATCTTTTTATTATCAATATTCAAAAATCCGTTATGCATCCAATAGTTTGCAAAAGTGCAACCGTTTTTACATTCGCTCTGAGCGATTTCGTTTTCATGATGAGGGAAGGATAAATCCTTTCCTCCGCAGTGAATATCGATAGTCTGACCAAGATATTTATTCGCCATAACGCTACATTCAATATGCCAGCCCGGTCTTCCCTCTGAAAAAGGTGAATTATAATAAGGTTCTCCCTCTTTTGCTTTTTTCCAAAGGGCGAAATCCATTGGGTCTTCTTTAATATCGCTTACGTCAATTCTCGCCCCTGCTTCAAGTTCTTCCAAAGGCATATGAGATAGTTTTCCGTATTCGTGGAATTTCTTTGTTCTGAAATAAACGTCTCCCTGACTTTCGTAGGCATATCCTTTTTCCATAAGGTCTGAGATAAAGTCGATAATTCCTTCTATATTCTCGGTGGCTTTTGGGTGAACAGTTGCTGCCCTTACACCAAGTCCCTTTGCATCGGTGAAATACTCGCCAATATATCTTTCGGTAATTTCCCCGATTGAACACTCTTCCTCGTTAGCTTTTTTAATGATTTTATCGTCAATATCAGTGAAATTCTGAACGAAATTAACCTCGTATCCTATATATTCAAGGTATCTTCTGAAGGTATCAAAAACGATAAGAGGTCTTGCGTTACCTATATGAATAAGGTTATAAACGGTAGGGCCGCAAACGTATACTCTCACTTTGCCTTCTTCGATTGTTTTTAATTCCTCTTTTTTTCTTGAAAGAGTGTTATATATTTTCATATTATTTCTCCTTTTTATCTATCTGGTTTTTAAGCTTATCAATTTCAAAGTTAAGTCTGCAAATTTCAACAGAAACAGGGTCGGGAGTATGAATGTGGTCAAAGTTACTTGTTCTGATTCCGTCTCTTTTGATAATACGGGCAGGAATTCCAACTGCGGTGCAGTTTGGCGGAACTTCATCAAGAACAACGGCGTTTGCCGCAATTTTCGAATTATCGCCAACGGTAAAAGGTCCGAGAATTTTTGCACCTGCTCCAACAAGAACGTTATTTCCCAAAGTTGGGTGACGTTTGCCTTTATGCTTTCCCGTTCCTCCAAGAGTTACTCCCTGATATATGGTGCAATTATCTCCCATTATAACGGTTTCTCCGATAACTACTCCCATACCGTGGTCGATTAAAATTCCTTTTCCGATTTTTGCACCTGGATGAATCTCGATTCCCGTGAAAAACCTCGTTGACTGAGAAATCATTCTTGCCAAAAATTTCAGTTTTATATTATAGAAAAAATGCGCAATTCTATAGTTTGTTATAGCATGAAAGCCCGGATACAATAAGAATATCTCAAGATAACTTCTTGCAGCAGGGTCGTTTTCTTTAATTGCTTTCAAATCTGCTATTACTGCTTTAAGCATTTTATTCTCTCCTTTCTAAAAAAGTATAAAAAAACCGCCTTCGATATTTCGAAGGCGGTATAATCCGCGGTCCCACTTCGTTTTGTTACTCATGGTCAAAGACTCTTCCTTAACGGGGAAAAACGTTCTGCAATACTTTTCTTTCCTGCAGAAAACTCACGGACGCACTTCACGTTAAATTAACCTGACTCGCTCACACCAACTGCAAGTCTCTCTGGAAGCCCTTTTAACGCTACTCTTTCCGGTCATCGTAATACGATAATTATATTACAAGGTATATTTTTTGTCAATTATTTTCTAAAATCGATATACTCCCAGTTTTCTTTCATATATTCATATCCTGAGAAAACTGTCAAAACGGTTGCAACATATAATATGATCTGTCCGATTGAAATGTTCATACCATAAAGATTATCGATAAAT
>JAFZHO010000018.1 GCA_017554835.1 Clostridia bacterium | reverse complement strand
TTCTAAGATGCGAAATTATCAAAATGGTAACAGCGGCACTATCATAAATAAAAAGCTAAAGCTTTTCTGAAAATATCCCATCCTATTTGGATGGGATATTTCGTTATAAAAAGCCACCCGAAAATTCGGGTGGCTTTTTTGCGAGTTTATAAAAAAGTCCGCAGAAAAATAAAATATCCCATCCGTATTCGGATGGGATATTAAAAGTTTTATAAACTTTGAAAAACTCGAAGAGTTTTTTATTTGTTAAGATTTGCTTCAAGGATAGCCATTTCGTCTTTGATACCCTGAGGAAGTTTATCGCCGAACTGAGCGAAGAATTCTTTCTGACCTGCAAGGTCTTCTTTCCAAACTTCTTTATCAACGTTAAGAAGCTCTTTAAGAACGTCCTCGGAGATATCAAGGTCAGTAGTATCGATAGTGGTTGGAACGTAACCGATAGCAGTCTCAACTGCGTCTGCTTTGCCTTCGCATCTATCAATAATCCAGTTAAGAACTCTCATATTGTCGCCAAAGCCGGGCCACATAAAGTTGCCTTCCTCGTCAAGTCTGAACCAGTTAACGTGGAAGATTTTTGGAGCTTTATCAGCATCCATTTTTTCGCCCATTTCAAGCCAATGTCCGAAATAGTCTGCCATATTATAACCTACGAAAGGTTTCATAGCCATTGGGTCACGACGAACAACGCCAACTGCGCCTGCAGCTGCTGCAGTAGTTTCGGAAGCCATAGTAGCACCGATATAAACGCCGTGTTTCCAGTCTCTTGCCTGGTAAACAAGTGGAGCAGTTTTTGCTCTTCTACCACCGAATACGATAGCAGATAGGGGCACGCCCTGAGGATTTTCAAATTCGGAAGAAATGCAAGGACAGTTGATAGCAGGAGCAGTAAATCTTGAGTTTGGATGAGCTGCTTTTTCGCTTGAATCAGAAGTCCATTCTCCACCTTTCCACTCGATAAGATGAGCGGGAGCCGGTTTTGAAAGACCTTCCCACCAAACAGTGTTTTCATCAGTGATAGCAACGTTGGTGAAAATAGTGTTTTTCATAGTTGCAGCAAGAGCGTTGGGGTTAGTTTTTTCGCTGGTTCCCGGAGCAACGCCGAAGAAACCTGCCTCTGGGTTAACTGCGTATAGTCTTCCGTCTGCGCCGATTCTAAGCCAAGCGATATCGTCACCTACGCACCATACTTTATAACCTTTTTCTTTAAGGTATTTAGGTGGAATAAGCATTGCAAGGTTGGTTTTACCGCAAGCAGATGGGAATGCAGCTGCGATATATTTAACTTCGCCCTGAGGATTTTCAAGGCCAAGAATAAGCATATGCTCAGCCATCCAACCCTCTTTTTTGCCAAGGTAAGAAGCGATTCTTAGTGCAAAGCATTTTTTGCCAAGAAGAACGTTTCCACCGTATGCAGAGTTAACGGACATAATAGTATTATCCTGAGGGAAGTGAACGATATATCTTTCATCAGGGTTAACGTCTTTTTTAGCGTGAAGACATTTAGTGAAGTCACCGTCTTCGCCAAGGCATTCAAGAACTTTTTCGCCGATTCTTGTCATAATAGCCATGTTTAGAACAACATAGATACTATCAGTAAGCTCGATACCGATTTTTGAGAAAGAAGAACCGATAGGACCCATTGAATAAGGGATAACATACATAGTTCTGCCTTTCATAGAATCTTTGTATAAAGCGTTAAGTTTTGCATACATTTCAGAAGGTGCCATCCAGTTATTGTTTGGACCTGCTTCTTCTTTGGTTTCTGTACAGATAAAGGTTCTGTCTTCAACACGAGCAACGTCGTTTGGAGCAGTTCTGTGGTAATAGCAACCGGGAAGTTTCTCCTGGTTAAGTTTAATCATTTCGCCTGAAGCAACTGCTTCTGCTCTAAGAGCTTCAAGCTGCTCTTCGCTGCCATCAATCCAAACTACTTTGTCAGGTGAAGTGAGGGCAATCATTTCGTCAAGCCAAGTAAGAACTTTTTTGTTATTTGTCATAGCTGACTCCTTTCGTATATGAAAAAAATTTTTATAAACAAATTTTAACCATTTTATATTATAATATTTTTTTTGTAAATTTTCAATATATAAATTGCTAAATTTCTGTTAATAATACGTCTGAAAATTTTGCAAAATCTGAAAGGGAAAGTTTTTCGCCTCTCACGCTTTCGGAAAAGCCGCAGATTTCCATAGCTTTTTTAATATCTTCTTTAGAAATATCCAGATAGGAAGCCCCCGAAAGTGAGTTGAGAAGGGTTTTTCGCCTCTGAGAAAATGCCGCTTTTATAACGCGGAACATAAAATCCTTATCCTTGCAGGAAATCTTCGTTTCGTTTGGAATAAGAGAGATAACAGAGGAGGTAACCTTAGGCGCAGGGAGAAAATTATCGGGAGCAACGTCAAATAGAAGTTTGGGGGTGGTGTAATATCTTATTGCAAGGGAGATTGCCCCGTTATCCTTATCTTTTTCCGTTGCGCAAAGGCGGCTTGCCACCTCTTTTTGCACCATAACGGTGATGGATTTTATGGGAAGGTCTTCTTCAAGAAGTTTCATAATTATAGGGGTAGTGATATAATAGGGAAGATTTGCGCAGATATAAACGTCCATATCGCAAAACTCTTCTTCTATAAGCTTTTTCAGGTCGGTTTTGAGAATATCCTTATTTATAAGAGTAAAATTAGAAAAATCCGCCATAGTATCTTCCAAAACGGGAATAAGTTTTTTATCGATTTCAACGGAAACAACCTTTTTTGCCCTTTTGCAAAGCTCGTAGGTCAAAGTTCCCATACCGGGACCGATTTCGATTACTCCGCTATCATTATTTATTCCCGAATAGATGGCAATATCTTGGGGGATCTGAGGATTTATTAAAAAGTTCTGGCCAAAGGATTTTGAAAAATTGAATCCGTGGCGGGAGAGTATTGATTTTATTTCTTTTACGTCAGTAAGATTATACATAATTTTCCTCCTGAAAAAATGCTATCACTTTTATTTTACCATAAAAAAAGCAAATATTATATAGATTTTCATAAAGATTTTATCAAGTGGGCGGGAAAATCTCAGTTAAACTTACTTTAATGAATTAAAATTTTTATTTATAAATTTCTATAATAATAGTGACAAAAAGCAAAAAGTTTGGTAGAATAAAATGAGTTACTTTTCAATAAATTTTTGAAAGAAAGAGGTAAAAATTATGAGAAAGAGCTTATCGCTAATTTTAGCAGTGGCTATGATTATGTCTTGCTTTGCAGGAATCTCCATTAACGTTTCTGCAAAAGAAGAATCTCAGAGACTTAATCTTAATACGGAATATGCTTATTCTTATCCCGTAAGTGGACTTGCAGGAGATAACGAGGGCAAGAATTTGACTGACGGCAACCTTAGTACTGCCGGAGTTTATACCGTAATAAACGAACCAAGAACATCTCTTGGAAAAACTTTCTATCTTTTCACCGACGGAAAAGAGCCCCATTACTACGTTCAGAACGAGTTTGGACTTATTTCATCCGTTGAGCAGGTAGAGCTTACTTTTGATACGGCAAACGGAGCAGTTTTGCCAAATAAAGTAGAGGTTTTTGCATCTAATGATGGATATAACTATAACCTATATCCTCAGCAGACAGTTTCCACTTCTACAAAAGACGGAAAAACCATCTATACCGTTACTTTTGCCGAGGAAGTAAAAGCAATGGGAGTAAAAGTTTTTATTTATTCCTCTCTTGATAAAAAGAGCGCGCTTTATGAACTTTCCGTTATCGGTATTCCAAACGAAAACGAAAGAGTTATATTGACAGAAGACGCTACTTATAACTGGACAAAAGGAAATATTCTATCAGGATATAATAACGATACGAATAATACTATCCTTTTCGATGGCGTTGAAGGAAAACCAAACGAAAAAACCAAATTCGTTGCAACTGATGGTGCAGGGGTAGATGATCTTACCACTCATAACTGCAGCGAAATGTTTATCGACCTTGGCGAAGTGAAAAATATGAGCGAAATTCGCCTATCTTCACTTCTTCGCGGTAATACGAGAACATTCTATATCAATGCAAAATACTCAGAAGACGGCTATAAATACTATGACTTTGGTCAGGGTTATGAAACCGGTCGTTTCGGCGCTAACGGCGAACTTTCAAAATACGCTATTATGAGAAACCATACCGTTCGTGCAAGATATATCAAACTTATCTTCATAAAAGGTGCAGTTGTTTCAGAAGTTAAAATTTACGGAAGCGAAAATCCTATCGAAGAAATGGATTATAACTTCGAAAGATTAAACGATATCGTTGGCCATAACACAGTTTCAGAAAATGCAGAAATCCTTTTAAACGGAGAAAAAAATCAGAAACTTAACGACCAGGGATTTACAGATACTTATGTTGACCTTGAAAAAGGTAAGGAACACGAAATAATCGTAAACTTGGATCAGACTCAGAAGGTAACGGGAATAAACCTATTCTTCATGAGAGCAACAGGAACCCGCGTTCCCGAAAGTATCAAGACCTTTGTATCCTATGATGGAACAAGCTACAAAGAAATAAACGCAGAATGGAAAACTCATAACGTTGCGGATAAATCCTCATATAGACAGTTCTTTGAGGAAGCAGGGGTTAAGAGCGTTAAATTCCTTATTAAAACAACTTCCGCCGGCGCATCAAGACTTGGAGAAATCGGAGTTTATGCTGATCAGGCGCATTTGCCTTTATTCAGAGGAGGATTCTTCCAGCTTCATTTCACAAACGGCCCATCTGAAATCGGCGTTATAAATAATACTGATTACTACTGGTATTTGCAGCTAAAAGGCATGAAAGAAATGGGTATGGACTACGTGGTTATGCAGTATGGTGTTGGCGACGGCACGGTTATGTTTGACTCACCACGTATGTTTGAATTGGGATATAAGAGAATGGTTGGCTATGGTTCTTCTGATCCATATACCGTAATTCTTGAAGCGGCTCAGAAACTTGGCATGAAGGTATTCTTTGGAACAACAGGTGCAATCGGCCATTATAGAAACGAGCTTCCATCAGACTTAAAATCCGTATATAATCAGGCAACAGTTACTGCCAACGCAGTTATCAGAGATATGTATGATAACTTTAATAAATATGAATCCTTTGCAGGATATTATTTATCAGACGAGGTTGCAGATAGCTGGTTAAGTCTATACGGCATTGCAGATGCATATAGAGAGTGCTATAAGAGAATTTCTGACGTTATCCGTGAGGTAGACCCTGATAGACCTATTATGGTTTGCCCTGCACTTCTTGGAAAAGGAGCCGGAACAAAAGCAGAAAATATGGCCTATAACCTATTTAAACCTGCGACCGAAGGTGGCAGACCTATCGTTGATATCGTTGCAATTCAGGACGCTCTTGGTAGAGAAAACGCTTCATCAGGTATGGATGACTTCTCAGTATCAGATAGCGTATATAAAGGATACGAGTTAGCTATTCAGGCATGGGCAAAAGGCGTTAGAAAAGCAGGCGCAGAACTATGGGTTGACGCTGAGGTATTTGACGGCGGCGCATTCACCAAAAAATATAACGACTGTCTTGATACTTTAGATATTGCATCTCGCTATACTAACGGAATTATTAACTTTGATATTCCTCATTATTTCTCAGTTATGGGCGAAAATACTCATCAGAGACCTGATACTTTTAACTGTTCAGCAGTTCTTGCAAACTACGTAAAGAGATACGTAACCGAATATAGAGAACTTGAAAAAGTAGGCAGAGAACCGGAAGAAGTAACAGACTACGAAATGAAATTACCTGTTCAGGGTATGGATTTCTTCGCAGACGAAATGCCGGGTTATGCAACTGATACAGCAAATAAAGTTGAGAACTTTAAAATCACTGCACCATTTGATTATAACGAGTTCAACTTCTTCAAAGAACTTGAAAGCGGCGCAGGAAAATATACTATAATGTGGGACGATGAAAATCTTTATATCGCAATAAAAACAAACGATAATACTGATAACGCATTTGCAGGCGCAAACGATTGGAAAACCAAAAACGGCGACTATGCAAAAATCTATATCGCTCCCGGCAAAAAAACCGTTACCGAAGCTGATATCTCAACTATTGATAGCGGTGCATATATCATCCTCGCAAAAGTCGGCGATACCTGGACGGCAAAAGTTCAGGACGGTGGTATGAATATCTCAAATATCGGAAGCAAAAACCATAAAATTTCCGTTTCAAAGGATTCAAAAGGCGGAACTGAACTTCTATTGGCTCTTTCCTGGGATAAATTCTTCGGAATGAACGCTCCAAAAGTAAACGATGCTTTCAAATTCAAACTACTTTATTCTGATAACGGAGTATGGGGTTCAAGTGACGGAAGCTTCAATACCAATATTTCAAAGGCATATGCTTTTGATAAAGTTTATGAGCATTATGATATTCTTCCCGGCGCAGTAACTCCCGAAGGAAATAACGTTTTCGACGTTATTCCGACTGATGGAATCAAATATTCAAAAGCATGCGAAGGATACGTTACTGTTAAACCGAAAGAAGACGCAAAAGAACTTGATATTCAGGTTTCAACCAATAAAGAATATAAACTTTATGCAGATGCAGGATTCAAGAAAGAAATCGACGGAAAAATTTCTCTTAATGAGCAGATAACGAAGGTTTATGCCGTTCTTGAGGGAATAGATGCTCCTATCGAAATCAAAATTCAGAAAAATTCTACTAAATATTCCTTTGCAGATTTGAAATCAGGCGCATGGTATATTCCATACGTTGATACTGCAACAGGACTTGGAATTATAAGAGGTTCTCAGGTTGGAAACGATACTCTTCTAAAACCTGAAGATAAAGCAACAAGAATCGAAGGCGTAATATTCGCGCTCAGAATGCTTGGCGTAGATTCAACTCAATTCTCTGATGAAAAACTAAACTTTGCAGATTATAACGCAGAGGGAGAATGGAGTGCAAACTACGTAAAAGCGGCAGTAGCCCTTGGGCTTATGAAAGGTTCCGAAGTTGACGGAAAACTATATCTAAACGGAAATAACTCAATTTCAAGACAGGAATTTTTCGCAATCTTCGCCCGTGCAATGCAGATTACAGATAAAGACGAGGCGTATAAAGAAACAGACCTTTCTAAATTCGTAGATAAAGATAAAATTGCACCTTGGTTTATTGATAATATCAAATACCTTGTTCATAACAAGATAGTTGACGGAAACCCCGACGGAAAAGGCGGTTATATCATTAACCCAGAAGGACAAATCCTAAGATGCGAAATTATCAAAATGGTAACAGCAGCATTAACTAAATAATAAAAAGCTAAAGCTTTTCAAAGTTTATAAAACTTTTAATATCCCATCCTATTTGGATGGGATATTTCGTTATAAAAAGCCACCCGAAAATCGGGTGGTTTTTTATTGACTTTATACCTTAATATGTTACAATATTGTTACATAATATAATGAGGAGTGTTAACTATGAAAAAGACACTATCCATGATTCTTGCTATTGCTATGATTATGAGTTGTTTTACAGGAATCAGTCTAAACGTTTCTGCCGCATCAGAGCAGAGACTTAATCTTAATACGGAGTACGCTTACTCTTATCCAGGTTACAGAAATGTAACGGGGGATAATGAGGGCAAGGTTCTGACTGACGGAAATATGAATACCGCATCGGTTTTCACCATTAAAAACGAGAGATATTCTTACTCCGATTCGTCAAGCTATCCCGGAATGCACTATGATGTTTTTGACGAGGGAAAAGACCCCCATTTTTACGTGCAGAATGATTTCGGATTCCCGAGCAAATTGACGAAGGTTGAATTGACTTTCAATACGGATAACGGAGCAGTTTTGCCCACGTTGGTCGAAATTATCATTTCAAACGACGGCTATAACTATACCATTTATCCGAAACAAACCGTAACAAAATCAACAAGTGGCAATAAAACCACTTATACTGTGACAATAGGCGAAGATATTCTTGCCATGGGTATAAAAGCATATGCCTATGCGCCTGACGAAAGCAAGGTTTCCGTAAACGAGCTTTCCGTTATAGGTGTTCCAAACGAGAACGAGAGAATCCTTCTATCTCAGGGAAAACCATATATCTGGGAAAAAGGCAGTATTATAAGCGGATATAATAACGACGCATCAAAAACTCTTTTGACTGATGGCGTTATTGGCGCTTTGGGAGAAACTGCGAAATTCACGGGTAGAAGCCCTATTGGTATTGATAGCGTTTCTTTATCAAGCGTGAGTGAGCTTATTATTGACCTTGAAGAAGTTAAAAACGTAAGCGAAGTTCAGTTTATTACTATGCTTAGTTCTGTTGACTACGCAAATGCAAGATATTCTCTTGACGGAGAAACTTATTATGACTTAGGTCAGAGTTATCCCATAGGCAGATGGGGCGCAGAAGGCCAGTTCGCAGAATATGCCATTATGCGAAATCATACCGTAAAAGCCCGTTATATCAAAGTTCTTTTCAGAGGAAAAGCAATAATTTCCGAAGTTAAAGTATGGGGTGCTGCGAACGAAGTAGCCGAAATGGACTACGGATTCGTGGAAAGAGACGATATTATTCCTCATACCAACGTTGCAGCAGGAAAACCTGCAACCATCGGAAACTCAGACGCTTCGGCAATAGTTGACACGATTTATAACACGACCTACGTTGACGTAGCTTATAACTCAACTCAGGATATTATTATCGACCTTGGAGAAGCAAAGGCAAACGTTAATAGCGTTATGCTATATTTCCAGGATGATGCATATTATTCAGTTCCGTCTAAAATTGAGACTTATATCTCCTCAAACGGAAATACATATACTAAGGTTAACTCAGAATTTATAACTCATAAAACCGTAGAAAAGGTATCATATCAGCAGTATTTTGATAGCCAGACGGTGAAAAAAGTTAAATTTACTATAACTGCTGCATCAAAATCAACAAGACTTTTCGAGGCAGAGGTTTATGCAGGTCAGCCGCAGCTACCATTATTCCGCGGCGGATTCTTCCAGCTTGCTGCATATACTTCAAGCGTGGAAACCGCTGACCAGAAGTTTACTGACTATATGTGGTATCTTCTTGTTAAAGGTATGAAAGACCTTGGAATGGATTATATCGTATTGCAGTTTGGTGCAGGATACGAGGGAACCAGTATGTTTTTAGGCCCTCGTCTTAAAGCAAGAGGATTGACAAAAGGCGTCGGATTTGGATGCGAAGACCCCTATACTGCCATTTTCGAAGCGGCAGAAAAGCTGGGAATGAAGATTTTCGTTGGAACGGCAGGCGGACCTCATGCAGGACCTGATAGAATCACAAACGGCGGCGGATATGAGTATATTAACGAGCTCGTTGATATAGCAAAAGATGCAATCCTTGATATGAAGGAACTTTACGGACATTATAAATCCTTTGAAGGATATTATCTATCTGATGAAACCAGTGATTCATGGTTAAAAACTCAGCTTGGCAGAGATTATTATAAAGCAATTTATAAGCCACAGGTAGATCTTATTCGTCAAAACGACCCCGGTAAAAAGACTATGTTCTGCCCTGCAATATTCAGAAATGGCGGAGAAGCAGCAGCAGAAGCAAATCTTTATGATCTTATAAAACCTGAAACCGAGGGTGGAAGACCCCTTGTTGATATCGTTGCAGCTCAGGACTGCCTTGGTAGAAACTGGTCCTTTAAAAACGATGAGGGCAATTTCTACGTTGACGATGATACCTATACGAAATACGAGTCCTATGCTCAGGGATGGGCAAGAGCAGCAAAAAGAGCAGGCGCAGAATATTGGACTGACGCAGAAGCATTCGACTGGGTTTATCATACCAAAAACTATTCCGATATGCTTGATAGTATGCATCTTGCATCAAAATATTCAAACGGAAATATAATATTTGACGTTTCTCATTATTTTACCGAATTTGCTGAAAAAGAGGTAAATAACTGGACGAGATTTGACGTTTCTCATATTATTTCAAACTACGCAAAAAGATATTATACCTACTATGAAGAACTAAATAACGTTGGCAGAAACCCAAAAGCCCTTGCGCCCTATGATATGAAATGGGCGTCATATCTTCCTAAGGACCCTGCAACGGGAACTCCTATCAGAAAGACTCCATCCACTCCAACGGAAGATAAAATCGTTGCAAGTCAGTGGCCTGAGTTCACACCATTTGCAGAGAGCCCAACAACCTCTTATTCAATGATGTGGGATAAAGATAACCTTTATATCGCTATTAAAACTCAGGATAAAGTAATTGATAACGGTGGCTGGGGCGGAAGCGGTCAGCTCGGCTTCTTTATTAACACAACGGGTTCAATGAGCTTCCCATCGGGAAAAGTCGAGGATCCTGAAGCAACTCCTTACGCTGTTTTTCTTAACTATTATGGAAGACCTGCAAAAGATACCTATGAACTTGGCAGAGAATTCCACGGTCAGAACGTTCAAAACGTTGCAAACGCAGGAAATAACTATAGGTTCGTTATGTCCCGTGATAGTGATGGAAACCTTAACTTCTACGTGAAAATGAACTGGAAGAACTATATGGGACTTCCGGGCGTTAAAAGAGGCGACTTCTTATGGTTTGGCGCAATGTATGAAACGATGAACGGAAGAAGTTATACGGGACCAACAGGACTTGGTTGGTATAATGCTTATGATGATTTCTGGCTATCAAATACTATGGTAGACGGAAGCGATGCTCCACCGGAAGAAGAACCCGATGAGCCGGAAATTCCGCAGACACCAGCAGGACCTACCATTAAATATACAAAAACTCCACCGACTTTGACTTCCTTCGTGGAAAGTCAGTGGCCTGCTTTAACAAAAGCAACAGTTCAGCCGCCTCACTCTTTTGGTATAATGTATGATGAGGAAAACCTCTATATAGCAATTACCACCGAGGATAACGTATTAAATGCTAACGGAACCTGGACTTCGGGAGATTTTGTTCAGATTTATCTCAATGCGGGCTCATCAACTGCGGTTAGCTCGTCTAATGCAGTAAATGCAACAACAAACGGACTAAGACTTGCCCTTGCAAGAAAAGCAACTCAAACGGGACTTAGCAATTATGGTTGCGGCGTTCTTGCAAAAGGAACAGAGGCAAAAGCGACAATCGGTATGGGCACGGATATTAAATGGGGCGCAACCTCAGGTATTGCAACTCCCATAGAGAAGTTCAAAGTAGTAATTTCGATTTCCTGGGCAGCTTTAGGAGTTAATTCTTCTGAAATCGTCGAAGGATATCCTATGAATATCGACGTTGAGTATGGCGATGCAGGTTCTTTTGCAGTTGAACCGATAGCATATACTCTCGGTTCGAAAAAAGAAGAACCTCAGGAACCAACGGAAGAGCTTCCCGAGATTCCTCAGGAGCCGACCTCGGAACCGGAAGAGCCGACAACAGAATCTACTGTTATAAAATACGCAGAAAAAACACCAACATTAACTGCCTTTATTCCAAGTGAGTGGCCAAGCTTAACTCCGTCAACTACTCAGCCGTCACGTTCCTTTGGAATGATGTATGATGAGGAATATCTATATATAGCAGTTACCACCAAGGATAACGTATTAAATGCTAACGGAACCTGGTATTCGGGAGACTTCGTTCAGATTTATCTTAATGCAGGGTCTTCCGCGGCGGTTAGCTCGTCTAATGCAGTAAATGCAACAACAAACGGATTAAGACTTGCCCTTGCAAGAAAAGCAACTCAAACGGGACTTAGCAATTATGGTTGCGGCGTTCTTGCAAAAGGAACAGAGGCAAAAGCGACAATCGGCATGGGCACGGATATTAAATGGGGAGCAACGCCGGGTAATGCAACGCCAATAGAAGCATTCAAAGCAGTTATTGCAATATCCTGGGAAGCACTTGGAGTTGCTTCAAGTGAGCTTTCAGAAGGATACGAAATAAATATCGACGTTGAATACGGCGATAACGGCATGTTTGAAACAGAGCCAATTGCTTATACTCTTGGAAAAAGAGGAGTGAAAATTCCTGTTGAACCCGAGCTTCCTGACGAGCCAACGGAGGAGACTCCAGAGCTTCCTGACGAGCCGACTCAAGAGCCAACTCCGGAACCAACTCCAGAACCAACTCCGGAACAGACTCCCGAGCAAACTCCGGAACAGACTCCCGAGCAGACTCCTGAACAGACACCTGAAACTCCAACGGAAGAAACTTTCGAAATCACTGTTGAAATGAACGATTCCATCGGAAGTGCAGAAATAGAGAATCAGTTAATCTCAATTTCACCTGCAAAAGATAAGGTTGACCTTGTTATCCTTGATAAAAAAGGAAACAAAATGAAACTTTATGCCGACGCTTCATTCTCAAAAGAGATAAAAGCCGAAGTTAATATGAGTGAACAGATTATCAAGGTTTACGCAAAGGATGATGAAAATATCTATACCGTTGTTCTTTCGAAAAACATACAAAGATACGACTTTGCAGATCTTAAAGAAGGTGCTTGGTATATTCCATACGTGGAAACTGCAACAGTTCTTGGAATTATCAAAGGTTCAGAAGTTGATGGCAAAACTCTTCTGAAACCGGAAGATAAAGCAACAAGAATCGAAGGCGTAATCTTCGCACTTAGAATGCTTGGCGTAGATTCAACTCAATTCTCTGACGTTTCGTTAAACTTTGCAGATTATAACGCAGAGGGAGAATGGAGTGCAAACTACGTAAAAGCAGCAGTAGCTCTTGGACTTATGAAAGGTTCCGAAGTTGACGGAAAACTATATCTAAATGGTAATAACTCAATTTCAAGGCAGGAATTTTTCGCAATCTTCGCTCGTGCAATGCAGATTACCGATAAAGACGAATCTTATAAAGAAACGGATCTATCAAAATTCTATGACGAAGATGGAATTAAACCTTGGTTTATTGATAATATCAAATATCTTGTTCATAACAAGATAGTAGAAGGAAATCCAAGCATCGGTGGTGGATATTATATCAATCCCGAAGGACAAATCCTAAGATGCGAAATTATCAAAATGGTAACAGCGGCACTTACTAAATAATAAAAAGCTAAAGCTTTTCTGAAAGTATCCCATCCAAATCGGATGGGATATTTTTTCATAATTAAAATTTTATAATATTAGTGACATATAAAATATTTTCTGCTAAAATATCAGTATATATTTTTAAAAGGAAGGTCGAATAGTATGAAAAAAACACTATCTATGATTCTTGCTATTGCTATGATTATGAGCTGTTTTGCAGGAATCAGCATAAACGTTTCTGCTGCATCAGAGCAGAGACTGAATCTTAATACGGAGTATGGGTATTCCTACCCAAGTTATAATGTCATATCACAAGATAACGACGGCGTTAATCTAACAGACGGAAAACTTGATACCGTAGCAACCTTTACGCCAAAAAACGAGACGTTTACCTGGAATGCGGCAGAGTATGCAGGAAAAGGGCATGACCTTTTTGACGAAGGAATCGAGCCCCATTATTATATAAATAACGTTTTTGGTTTTGTTTCAAAGGTTAATAAGGTTGAACTTACCTTTACTACTGCTGATGACGCAGTATTGCCTCAGATGATAGATATTTTTATCACTAACGACGGATATAACTATTATATTTATCCGAAGCAGACTGTAACAGAAGTGAAAAACGGAGATAAAACCACCTATACCGTAACCTTTAACGAAGAGGTTATGGCAATGGGCGTTAAAGTATACGTTTATACCGAACTTCAGAAAAAATCCTCTCTATGCGAACTATCCGTTATTGGTATTCCTAATGAAAACGAGAGAATCTTTTTATCCAAAGGGGCAAAATACCAGTGGACAAAAGGAAATACAATAGCAGGATTCAACTCGGATAAAGAGGGCACTCTTCTCACTGACGGAGAGGTTGCAAAACTTGATAAAGCCGAAAAATTCGTTGGAAAAACCGCCGCAGGAAGAGACGACGTTTCTCTTTCTACCGTGAGCGAAATTAATATGGACCTTGGAGAAGTGAAAAACGTAAGCGAGGTTCAACTTATTTCCATGATGACTTCAACCATGCCAAAACTTGCAGATTATATCATTGTTCGTTATTCTGAGGACGGATTTGCATATTATGATTTAGGTCAGAGCTACGAGCTAGGGCATTGGGGTCATTATTATACTTCTCTTGGAGAATTTTCGGTAATGAGAAATCATACCGTAAAAGCAAGATACATAAAAGTTCTAATCAAAGGCCCTGCAATAATTTCCGAGGTGGAAGTTTACGGTAGTGAAAATCCCATTGAGGAAATGGAGTATGGTTTTACCGAAAGAAACGACCTCAAAGCCCATACCAACGTGGCAGAAAAGGGCAGCATTACTGTTAGCGGAGCTTCCGTATCCGCTTTGACTGATTTGAACTATACTTCGGGAGGAAGTATACTTTCTGCAAATGATCAAAAAGAGGTAATCGTTACTCTTAACGAAACGGTAAATGACGTAAACGGAGTAATGCTATATTTCCTTAAAGATGCGCAGAACGAAGTGCCTGCTTCTATTGAGACTTATATTTCTGAAAACGGAACGACTTATACCAAGGTTGAAGATGAATTTATTATTCACGAAACTGCAGGGAAAGTAGTTTATCGTCAGTATTTCAACGACGGGGCAGCAAAAAAAGTTAAATTCGTGATAAAAACAAATAACGCAAAACAAGCAACTTTGCTTGAACTTGGTGTTTATGCAGATCAGCCCCAGCTACCTATTTATAGAGGTGGATTTATAAGTCTTTATGCTCTTGATTCAAGCAAAGAACAGGTTGACCAGAAAAATACGGAGTATAGATGGTATCTTCTTCTCAAAGGCATGAGAGAAACGGGAATGGACTACGTTATTCTTCAATGCGCCGCTGAATACGAGGTAAAAAGGTCTCTTATTACAGGGCCCAAAATCAACGCGCGAGGTTTCTCCTCAGGAGTTGGTCTTGGTTGTGAAGATCCCGTTAAAGCAATTTTGGAAGCGGCAGAAAAACTTGGAATGAAGGTATTTCTTCCAACTGTTTATTGCGGAATAGGTCATAACGAAATGAAAGCAAGAGGCATCCCTTATATGAAAGAGGTTGCTGCAGTTGGCCGCGACGTAGTAGATGATGCGCTTTTGAAATACGGCAAGTATAAATCATTCTACGGTTTCTATCTGACTGACGAGACATGCGATTATTGGCTTGGAAACAGAAGCGTAGATCTTTATAGAACTTTATATAAAGAGCAGACCGACTATATTTATAAGGTTGCTCCCGAGAAAAAGACTATGATTTGCCCTGCAATATGGAGAAGCTATCTAAATTTGGCAGAGTCAACAATGTATGACCTTGTTAAACCTGATAAAGCAGGGGATCGCCCCGTAGTTGATATCGTTGCAGCGCAGGACTGCCTCGGAAGAAATAATGCCTTCCCCGGTGATGATTTCTACGTTGGAGATAAAATCTTCAATACTTATGAGGAATTTTCTCAGGCCTGGGCAAAAGCAGTTCGAAGAGCAGGAGCAGAATACTGGATAGATGCTGAGGTATTTGATAGCGTTTACCAGACCAAAAACTACGTTGATAACGTTGATGGAATGGAACTTTCCTCAAAATATACAAACGGCATAATCGTTTATGATATAGTTAATTATTTTACTCAGATTCGTTCAGCAGAAGATTTATGGAACAAACTTAACGGCTCTTCGATTTTGACCAAATATTCAAAAAGATATTATCAGTTATATAAAGAACTTGACGAAAGAGGAAGAGACTCAAAACCCGTTGAACCATACGAGATAGAGTTTACCAAATACGGTATGACTTATGCTGGTGGCGAAATTCCCGGTTATCATACCGATACCGTTAATAAAGTAGAGAATTTCGGATTTTCTGTGCCCGTTGACTTCAATAGTTATAATTTCTTCAAAGACTTTAAAGACGGCGACGGAAGATGGACGATGATGTGGGATGATGATAATCTCTATATTGCCATCAAAACCAACGACAAAACAGATAATAGTTTTTCCTCGGCAAATAAATGGAATACCGAAAAAGGTGACCAAGTTAGAATATTCTTCAATAAAGGTGGCACAATCTTTAACGAAGAGGCCGTTTCTCAGCAGAAATACGGCGCATATATCACGATTACACGCCTTGCCAATAATAACTGGGTTGCAAAACTTCAGGACGGCGGTATGATGGTTGATAATCTTCGCGATTCTAACTACAGAATGATATCTTGCAAGGGGAAAAACGGGGGAACTATAATTCAGCTTTCTTTTTCCTGGGAGAAATTATTCGGACTTACCAAAGTTCCTGCCGTTGGAGATGATATAAACTGTAAGATTCTTTATTACGATAACGGAAATGTTTCCTCAAGCACCGGTAAATTTACAGACGTTGTTGACGGCGTTATGGCCCTTGACGGAATTTATGAACATCATTTCGTTGAATTGCCTGCAGAGCCAACTCCCGAGCAGACTCCCGAGCAAACTCCGGAACAGACTCCCGAGCAGACTCCGGAACAGACACCTGAAATTCCAACGGAAGCAGAAATCACTGTTGAAATGAACGATTCCATCGGAAGTGCAGAAATAGAGAATCAGTTAATCTCAATTTCTCCTGCAAAAGATAAGGTTGACCTTGTTATCCTTGATAAAAAAGGAAACAAAATGAAACTTTATGCCGACGCTTCATTCTCAAAAGAGATTAAAGCCGAAGTTAATATGAGTGAACAGATTATCAAGGTTTACGCAAAGGATGATGAAAATATCTATACCGTAGTTCTTTCAAACCCTGCAACAAAATATAACTTCGCCGACCTTAAAGAAGGCGCTTGGTATATTCCATACGTTGAAACTGCAACTTCACTTGGAATTATAAGAGGTTCGGAAGTTAACGGAAAAACTCTTCTAAAACCGGAAGATAAAGCAACAAGAATCGAAGGCGTAATCTTCGCACTTAGAATGCTTGGCGTAGATTCAACTCAATTCTCTGATGAAAAACTAAACTTTGCAGATTATAACGCAGAGGGAGAATGGAGCGCAAACTATGTAAAAGCAGCAGTAGCCCTTGGACTTATGAAAGGTTCCGAAGTTGACGGAAAACTATACTTAAACGGAAATAACTCAATTTCAAGACAGGAATTTTTCGCAATCTTCGCCCGTGCTATGCAGATTACCGATAAAGACGA
>JAFZHO010000017.1 GCA_017554835.1 Clostridia bacterium | reverse complement strand
TGAGGTCCTATCCATTCGAGAGTAGTTTCTTTATCTTCTTCGGGAGTATTTTCTTTTATTGGCTCGAAAATTTCGGTAGTAGTTTCGGGCGTAGTCTCTTCCTTTGAAACCTCGGAAGAACTTTCTCCCGTGGCGGAGGGGTCTGATGGTTTTACGGCGCACCCCGTAATCAGTCCAAATACCATTACAAAACAAAGTATCAAGCTAATAATTCTCATAAATTTTCCTCCTTTTAAGATATAATAAAGGGAATTTTTAACTCCTTTACAATTCTATATTACAAAAAAGTTTTTTCTTTGTCAATAAAATATCCGATGTTTTTTCATAGTTAATACTCTTTTAACAATTTCTTTGGTTATGTTGCATAAATTTGGCCCCTCGTTTTTGTGCAATATGCCTAAAAGGGCTTTGTAGGGGAGGGTCTTGGCGTCCTCCCGAATAAACGGACGAATAAGACATCACGCCAAAAATAATATCCCACCCGATTTAACGGATGGGATATTTGTTTTATTTAGTTAAGTATATCTCCGCCTTTATCAACGGGGGCGGAAACGTCTGATTTTGCAAGATAGGCGTCTATCAGCTGCCTTGCAACAGGAGCAACCGAAGCACCCGACGAGCCATGCTCAATAACAACAAACACCGCAATTTCAGGGTCCTCATAAGGAGCAAAGCAAGCAAAAAGTCCGTTGGAGGTTCCTTTTGGAACCTGAGCAGTTCCCGATTTTCCCGCAACGTCATACTGGCAGGTAACAAAGGGAGCATAAACCGTTCCCCCTTGCTTGGTTACGGCAAGCATACCTTTTTTGATTGCCGTCATATGCTCGTTTGAGATATTAAGCTGACTTAATACCTTTGGCGAACAGTCAACAACGCTTTCCCCGTCGTTATAGGTTACTATGTCTTTAATAAGGGTGGGTTTATATCTTGTTCCACCGTTTGCCAGGGTGGAAATATATGAGCAAAGCTGAATAGGAGTGAAAAGGTTCTCCGACTGACCAATTGCCGCCTGAAGAGTGTCACCCGGGTTCCAGACTTGTCCTTTTTTCTGTTTCTGAGCGGGACTTGCTAAAATTCCTTTTGCTTCGCCGCCGATTTCAATTCCCGTTTTTTCGCCAAGGCCGAACATAGTCGCAGTTTCAACAAGCTTATCAATTCCAAGTTTTCTGCCCGATTCGTAGAAGAAATAGTTGCAGGAATCCCTCAAAGCCCCCGAAACGTTTATTGTTCCGTGAGTTCTGCCCTGAGAGGTATAAACCCAGCATCTTGGATGATATCCCTCATAATAGGTATAAACGCCTTTGTCCGTTATTGTTGTAAAAGGAGTTATAATCCCATTCTGAAGACAGGATAAAGCGGTACACATTTTAAAAGTTGATCCCGGCTCATAAATTCCCGCTATTGCTCTATTAAGAAGTGGCGAGCCATCCTCTTTCAAAAGTTGGCTATACATAGTAGAAAAACTGCTTAAATCAAAAGTAGGATAAGATGCCATAGCAAGAATTTCTCCCGATTTAACGTTCATGGCAACAACTGCACCTGCATCGGCATCGATTCCCGCTTTGTCTTTTTTTGTTTTGCCTTTTTCGGCTATATTTTTTATAGTTTCCTCAAGGGTTTTCTGCGCTATTATCTGAAGATCTTTATCAAGGGTTGTTATAACGTTATTTCCGGGGATAGGGTCTTTGACGTTTACAACGCCAACGATTTTGCCCGAGGAATCTCTCTCGTAACCTTTTACTCCATCCGTTCCCCGAAGATAATCTTCCATAGCGGCTTCAAGGCCGTCTTTTCCCACCTGGTCGTTCATTTTATAACCCTTTAGTTTAAGGGCGGGATACTCTTCTTTATAAATACGGCCGATACGACCAAGTATATGAGGCGCGATACTTCCATCAACGATTTCCCGCACCGGCTCAACCTCTATCTGAACTCCTTTTATATTTATGGAGTTTTCTCTTATATAGGTAACCATGGTTTTTGAAATATCCGTTGCAAAAATATAAGGATTTGCTTTTGAAAAATCGTTTCGCTCCATTTCATAACGGACTCCTGCGATTTTTCGGATTTCATTCATATCTTCTGATTTGATTTTATACCTTTTTTGCAAATAGCGAAGAACGCTTTCGCTATCGGCAGTTTCTCCCGTGGCAGTCTTTTTATCCTTCAGGAAATCTCTTAACTCTTTATAATCCTTTTCGTATTCCTCAGAGGTTATAAAATCATAGGGATAATCCTTTGAAATAGCAAGATAATCTATATATTCATCGGTTGTATTATCAAAAATATTAACCGTTTCCAGAATCACGTTATTCAGCTCGTCAGAATCAATAAGAGATTTATCAAAAACTACGGTAAAGCCCTGACGGTTGATAACAAGCTCTCTGCCGTAACGGTCAAGAATCTGACCTCTCGGCGCTTTTATCGCCGTTGTTCTATAAACTTTTTTTGCAGACTGGTCGGCGTAGTCATCCCCTTTTATAATCTGAAGATAGACAAGACGGCATAAAAAAACAACAACAATAACCCCTATTGCTGCAAAGATAGATATATATCTTTTTTTCTGCTCAAAAAAATTCATATATTTCTCCTATTCTATGCTTTCTGCCTTTTCTCCCAAAAATCTGAGAAGATAATAAATTCCCACTCCCGTTATAACCGTTGCGATTCCTCTTTTGAAAATAACGTTTATAATAAGGTCGAAAAATCCCCCCTGCCCCCATATAACGTGAACAAGAAAGAAAGTAATAACGCTCATTAAAAAATACCCTGCAAAGCAGATAATCACGTAGGATTTGATATTATTAACAACAAGATATCGTATAACAAGAGAAACCCCGTAACCAAGTAGCATATAAAAAAGGGCAAAATATCCCGGTCTGCTTCCCAGAATATCGCAAATCACACCGCCTGCAAGACCATAAGCAAATCCAAAAACCTCGCCTTCAAGCATTGCCGCCGCAACGATAAAGGCAAATATCAAATCCGGCTCAAAAAGGGCATTAAACTGAAGATTATTCCCCCCTGCCTGCAATATAAAAGCAAACAAAAGCACAACACAGTAGGCCAGATGCTTATTGATAAGTCCTTGTCTTGTCATAAAGCAGACCTCCTTTCGTTGTGCTTCTTATTATTCTGCCGTTATTTCTTCAGTTCCAAACTGAGTTATAACAAATACGTTTTTCAAATCTTTTAAATCGGCAAAGGGCTCAATTACTGCATACTGAGAAAGCCCGTGGGCTTCCATTTTAACGTCGGTTATTCGGCCGATTGCAAGTCCTTTTGGCAAAGTTTCGGTAATTCCCGAGGTTTCCACCGTATCTCCAACGACGAAATTCGCCTCTTTTCCCGCATAGGAAAGTTTCAGTTTTCCGTTATCCATAAGAGAATATTCTCCCTCGCAGACTCCGACCTCTCTCGTTCTTGAAATAATTCCACCAACGACGAAGTTAGTATCTATAACGGAAGAAACTTTTGCATAGTTAAATCCAACCTCAATAACGTAACCAACGAGACCATCATGGGTCATAACTGCGTCACCTTTTGAGATATTATCAAGCTGACCTTTATCAATTATAAAGGAAGAAAACCATTTCGTTGGCTCAACGGAGATTACCTCCGCAAGACAAAATTCATAATCAGGGTTTGCAGATTTTATGCCGAGGATTTTTTTAAGATCCTGATTTTCGGAAATGGATTTTTGCGCCTGACGAATAACCCCCAATGATTTTGAGAGTTCTTCTTTTAGTTTTTCGTTCTCTTTCTGAAGGTCTTGGTATTGGGTATAACTTTTTATAACGTTTCCACCCGTTTCGGTAATTCTTGAAAAAACTTTTTGCACGGGAGTTATAAAAGTGCCCATTACGTTTTCAAAAAAAGGCGTATTATCTCTGCCGGAGTAAAAATATAGCATTACTCCAAGCATAAAAACACATACTATTATTAAAGCGATAAATAATTTCGATTTATAAAAGCGGTCCATAAAAATTAAAAGTCACTTTCAAAAACTGAACTTCTTGTTACGTTAAAATCATCAAGAACTTTACCTGAGCCAAGTGCAACGCAATCAAGGGGTGCTTCGGCAATTTTAACTTCGATGCCTGTTTCCTGGCTGATAAGTTTATCAAGTCCTTTAAGTAGCGCTCCGCCACCTGTTATCATTATGCCGTTTGTTATAATATCGGCGGAAAGTTCGGGTGGAGTTTCTTCAAGAGTTGATTTAATAGCATCAATAATTCTTGAAAGTGGCTCAACAAGCGCCTCTCTTACCTCTGCCGCAGTTATAACAAGGGATTTTGGAAGTCCGTTCAAAAGGTCACGGCCTCTTATATCCATTGAACCTTCGCCCTCATATTCATAAGCGCTTCCGATTCCGATTTTCAAATCCTCGGCAGTTCTTTCGCCGATTAGGATATTATATTTCTTTCTGATATAAGCAATAATTGAATCGTTAAACTCATCACCTGCAACTCTAACAGACTGAGAAACAACGATACCACCAAGAGAAAGCACTGCAATCTCAGAAGTTCCGCCGCCGATATCAACTACCATAGAGCCGATAGGATCGCTAACGGGAAGGTCTGCACCGATTGCCGCAGCTTTTGGCTCAGTGATAAGGCGAACGTCTTTTGCGCCTGCCTGCTTTGCCGCATCTTCAACTGCCATACGCTCAACCTGAGTTACCCCTGAAGGCACGCAGATAACAACGTAGGTAGAAGTGAAAAAGCTGCTTCCTATTGCTTTTTTTATAAATACTTTAAGCATTTCAATAGTGCACTGAAAATCTGCAATAACGCCATCTTTAAGTGGTCGAACGGCTTTGATATAGTTGGGAGTTCTTCCTATCATTTCTTTTGCCGCATTACCAACACAGATGGATTTTCCTGTTCTTTCATCAACTGCAACTACGGATGGCTCTCTAAGGATAATGCCTTTTCCCTTTTTGAAAACAAGGGTATTTGCAGTGCCAAGGTCAACGCCGATATAACTTTTCATATTTTATCTTCCTTTCAAAACTTAGGTTTATTTTCTTGATAGCCATCTGTAAACAAAGTAGGATAATATCACAGATATT
>JAFZHO010000016.1 GCA_017554835.1 Clostridia bacterium | reverse complement strand
TTTCTGCGCTGGATAATGCGGAGCGACTTCCCCGAAGAGGTGCAGAAGATCGCCTCTGATGCACTGATAGGGAAATTCCCGGTCAGGAAAAATGGCGGATCAGACTCCAATTGATATCAGGCGTCTGGGTTCTTTACTGGACGATCCTGACGAAGCTGTAGCCATCAGCGCTATGGCAGAACTGCTCAACCGTGAACCGGAACTGGGCGATCTGCCCGCTGAATTACAGGAAAGCGCCAGTCCTTTGATGCGCCGCAGAGTGCACCAGCTTCAGAGTGCGTTAACGATGATCCGGCGCAGGCGTTACCTTTTCTCACTGCTCCAAAGTGACGATATCAATTTCTGTGAAGCCCTGATACAGATACATCTGCAGTGGTTTGACAATGATTCCCAGTCAGCATTGAACCGCAAGATCAGAAATTTCTGTCAGGAACTTCAGCACCACCCTTGCGACTCACTTGAAGAGATCGGCAACGCCTTTGCCGCCTGTGCCGTGACTGCAGCTCCTGTCACGACATTGAAAGTCGAACAGTTCTGCATTGGCGTTATGCTTGAGGAAAAATCTGAAAAACAATCAAGATTCACCCTAACTTACGAAGAAGGAGTTCAACCTCAGAAAGCCCTATTCGGAATTTTGGCAAAAGAGGAATGGAATCTTCTCGAAATGAAAAAACCAAATGACTCCCTTGAAAATATATTTATGGGACTTATTGAAAAAACGGAAGGAGAGGAAATTAAATGACGGCAGTATTCAAAAAAGAACTTCGTGCATATTTTATTTCTCCTATGGGATATGCGTTTTTGTTTGTATTTTCTCTACTTAGCGCGGCTCTTCTTACCGTAGAGATTATATATGCTTCTCAGTATAATATGAGGCAGTTTTTCTCAAACTTTTTTACTAATACGATTATGGTTTTAATGTTTTTGATTCCTATTTTAACCATGAAGCTTTTCAGCGAGGAAAGAAAAACAAAAACCGACCAGATACTATTCACCTCCCCCGTTTCAACTACGGGAGTTGTAATGGGTAAATTCTTTGCAGCTTTTGTTATTTATGCCATAGCAGTTGCAATCACTTTTATCTACGTAATTATTATAAATACCTATTCCCCCGTTGATTTCCTGATGATTTTCGGAAACTATTTCGGGCTACTTCTTCTTGGAGGAACTTTTATCGCAATCGGAATGTTTATCTCTGCCACTACCGAAAATCAGGTAATCGCTGCAGTAGTAAGCTTTGCAGTAATGATTGCAATGTTTCTTGTCAGCTATCTTAACGATTTCGTATCGGGAATATTTGCAACCCTGGTTTCTTTTATTTCCGTAGTAGATAGATATATGTATTTCAACGAAGGACTTTTAAACTTTTCAAGCATATTGTTTTTTATAAGCGTTGCCGCACTTTTCATATATTTGACGGTTCGTCTTATTGAAAAACGCCGCTGGTCATAAGGGAGGTATTAAAATGGAAAATAAAAAAATATCTTCCCGCAAAAGAAAAATGAGAAGTCTTTCTCTTGCAACGACTATTATCGTAATCGTTATAATGATTCTTCTAAATACCGTATCCCTGCTTCTTGCTGAGAGATTTCCTCAGCTTAATATCGATATGACAAAAGAACGTCTTTATGATTTTTCCGACGAGACGAAGGAACTTATCGGCAAACTTGAAGATGAAACAGAGATAATCGTATTTGCAACGGAGGCGGAACTTGCCACCGATATCAAAAACCAGGTAATCGTGCAGATGCTGAAAAAGATTACCGGCCTCAGCGATAAACTAAGCATCAAATTCCTTGATAAATATAAAAATCAGGGACTTGCAGCAAAATATGATCTTTATTCAACCAATGCAAACGTAGTTAATATCGTTGTGGATAATAAAGCAAACGGAAATTATAAAACCATCACTTTTGATGATCTTATGATGGAGAATCAGCAGTATTATAACGTTGAATATGCTATTTGCACTTCAATTATAATAAACTCCAAGGATGAACTTTTAAAAGTAGCGTTTATAAACGGCCACGGCGAGTCTATTCCTTATTCCTTCGTAAATCTTATGGAGGATATGGCTTATCAGACGGGCTCTGTGACATTAAATCAGCTTGATGATACTATCGATTATATCGTTATGTATGCGCCATCTACTGATATTACCTTGCAGGAAGCCGAGATTTTAAGCGGATTTTTATTTAATGATGGAGATTACGGCCGTCACGCATTTATTTTCTATGGCGAAAAAACTCCAAAAATGCCAAACCTTGAAAAAGTTCTTGCAGATTACGGACTTGCAGTTAATTATGATATAGTTCTTGATGGAGTAAACGGAGTTGCAGGGGATCCCACTCAGATTTATACCGCCCCTGTTCACGAAACTATCGGTTCAACCCTTGTTGATAGGCAAATCAGTATTCCTATCTATTATTCAAGAAGTATAACTCAGCTTTTTGACGAAAAAGATATTTCAAAAACTGAGGCCGTTCTTGCTTCTTCCGGAACAGCATATACAAAACCTTTGACCGAAACCGTAGGTCAGAATCTTTCAAAAGATGAGAATGACGTTCAGGGCTCTTATCTCATTGCGGCAAAAGGCAGAAAGGTTAAGTTTATAATGCACGAAGAAGCAGATGCAGAGCCAAGTTATTCTTCTATATTTGTTTCCGGTGCGGCATCAATTGTTGATGATGCGTATATGACGGGAAGCTACGGAAACAGAAAACTTCTTATGGATGCTATTAATAGCACTCAGACGGAATATGCAAGTTTTTATGGCGATATCAAAGAGGCAATCACGGCAAATCTGAACGTGACTACCAGCAATCTTGTGGTTATTAATATTATAATATTTGGCGTTATCCCCGTAATTATTTTGCTCTTTGGAATAATAATGTTTGTGAAAAGGAGAAATAAATAATGAACGAAAACCAAACAACAATTTTTGACCAACCGGAAGTTATAACAAAAAAGAAAAAGAAACCTTTTAAGGTTATTATTATTCTTGTTGCAGTTATGCTTATATTAGGTCTTGGAATCGGAGCGCTTCTTCTTTTTGGAGAGGAAGAATCCCCCTATGATACCAATCGTGTTATCGAAAAAGTAGTTACCTTTGACGTGGAAGACGTTGATAAACTCTTTATCCAGACAACCGACGAAAGCATCACTCTTTTGAAGAATGAAAAAGGCGTCTGGGAATTTGAAAAAGAGACTACTATTGAGGTTTCTCAGGCATCGGTAACGAACTATATAACCTTGTTTACCAGCGTAATTTCAAACGACTCAGCAGGCGATGCCAAGGATAGTAATTTCTCGGAATTCGGACTTGACCCTGCAGAAACAACGGTTACTCTTGAGTTTGACGACGGAAAAACCATGGTCTGCAAAACGGGTTCAAAAAGTCCCTATAATAACGGAACCTTCTATTATTGCGATGCGGCATCAAAGATTTATATAATTGATACGGAAGAAACAGAATCAATGAACGCAGTAAAACTTCAGTTCTATTATCTTCTTCTTGGAGATGACGAGGTTGTTGGCGAGATTGATCCGAACCTTTCATCCTCTGCTTATAATCTTGATTATATAAATATCAAAGCAAGCTTCTATGATTACGAGATAAAAATCAGAAAGCAAACAAAAGAAGAGCAGGAGCAAATAACCTCTCTATCCGGCTACGTTCTTGAAGAACCATATAGCCATCCGATTTCTTCGGCGGCAATGAAAGATCTTTATGACTTTATGAAAGTTATTCCGGCGTTCAATATTCTGACAGATGACACAAGGGAAGAGAATATTAAAATCTGCGGTCTGGATAAACCGTTATATGAGATTAATTATGGTTGGAACGGCGAAAAGAAAAGAATCAGAATCTCCGAACCTATTGATGATATTTGCTATGCTTATAAAGATGGCGGAAAATATATCTATATGATGCTTGCCGAAACGGCAGATACCTTTAATAAGAGTGCTTATGAGTATTGCGAGGACGTTGCGTTCCTTGATATCGATTTAAACGACGTAAGCGAATTTAAGGTAATTGTGGGCGAAAAGGAATACCCATTCATGTTATCGGGAGACGATCTTGAAATGAAGGTTACCCTAAACGGCAAAGAGATAAATACAGAATACTTCAAGCAGTATTTCGTAAACGTTGAGGGCTTTATGGTAAAAGGAGAGGCAATGCTCCTTGGCGACGAGGAAGAAATGATTTCTATCGAAGTAAAATATAGAAATAAAGATAAAACCGATAAGCTTTCATTCTATAAAATAGATGAAATAACAGGAATTCTGACCTCAAACGGCGAAGCAAAATTTGCAGTTGATATGAATGCCATTAAAAACGTAATTGGCGACGTTGAAAAACTTGCTAACGGCGAAAAAATAGATAATATATGGTAATATAAAAGAGCGTGTAAATAAAATTACACGCTCTTTATTCAGGCATAAAAAACCCCTTCCGATATTTCGGAAGGGGTTTTAATGATTAAAGATTATTCAGCAGTTGTTTCTTCTACAGAAGCATACATAAAGTATTTGAATCCAAGAGGAGAAGATCTAACGTTCTTCAACTGTGGAGCCTGTAGATATTCGTCAACGTAAGTCATGATTGGGCAAAGCATAGATTCTTCGAAGATAATATCTTCTGCTTTGTGCATCATTTCGAATCTCTTAGCAGAGTCTGTTTCAACTTTGATATCTTTGATAAGTTTATCGTATTCAGCGTTTGACCACTGAGCGTCGTTGTTACCGCCGCCGGTTACCCACATATCAAGGAATGAAACTGGGTCATTGTAGTCAGCAAGCCATCCGTTACGAGCAACATAGTAGTCGCCTTTCTTTCTTGAATTTAGGAATACGTTCCATTCCTGAAGTTCAAGTTTAACAGTGATTCCAAGTTCGCCCCACATATTCTGAAGAGCTTCTGCGATGCTCTTATGTAGAGAAGAATCATTATAAGTATAAGTGATAGTTGGGAAGCCTTTTCCTTCTGGGTAACCAGCTTCAGCAAGAAGTCTCTTAGCTTCAGCAAGGTTAGCTTCGAATTCGCTAGTTGCTACGCTATAGTAGTCGCCACCAACTTCACGGAAGTTTTTAGTTTTATCAGCGTCGAAAAGACTTGCAGGAACAAAAGCTGCCATTGGAGTCTGGTTAAGCTGACCAAGTTTATCAACGATATAGTTTCTATCAACAGCTAGTATAAGAGCTTTTCTAACTCTAGCGTCGTCAAGAGGATCTTTCTGAGTATTGAAAGATACGTAGTAAGTACCGAACTGCTCAGTTACTTTGAAAGCAGGGTCTTTTTTCATTGCTTCAAGCTCAGCGTTAGCAACTGTATCAGCGAATAGGATGTCGCCGTTTTTGAATGCAGTTAGGATAGCGTTATCATCTTCAAGAAGAACGAATTTGATTTTATCGGAAACGATATTTTCAGCGTCCCAATAGTTTTCGTTTTTCTCATAAATCATATGGCTCTTATTAACCCATTCAACAAGTTTGTAAGGACCGTTACCGATATAAGTTTCTGGGTCAGTAGTCCATCCTTCTGGATTTGCTTCAACGATATCTTTCTTAACAGGGAAAAGCGCTGGGAATGCACAAACTTCCAAGAAGAAAGGAGATGGAGCAACAAGAGTTACTTCAAGAGTTTTAGCATCAATAGCTTTTACTGCCATAGGAGCACGGTCTTCGCTGGTAGCTGGTAAAGTTGCAGTGTCATAACCTTTGATGCATTCGAACATATAAGCATAGTCTGCTGCAGTTTCCGGGTCAACCGCTCTGTTCCATGAGTAAACGAAATCTTCAGCATTTAGCTCAGTTCCGTCACTCCATTTTAGACCGTCACGAAGAGTGAAGGTATAAGTAAGACCGTCGTCTGAGATTTTGTAAGTCTCTGCCTGACCTGGAGTTGGAACTCCTTTTTCGTCAAGGTTCATAAGACCTTCAAAAGCGTGGATAATTAGAGTAGCGCCGTCAACCGCTGAGTTAAGTGCTGGGTCGATTGTGTCTGGTTCCGGACCAATGTTAACGCTTAGAATATCAGCGTCTTTCTGGCCGCAAGCTGTAATAAAGCATGAGAATATCATGATCACAGCTAGAAGTAGGGCTAGTTTTTTCATAGTTTTTCCTCCTAAAAATTTTTATTGTTAGTTTCGGCGTTTGTTTTCCCGGAACAAATGCCGTATTATTTTAACGCTTTTGGCGTTTAAATACTATTTTTTAAGTTCTTTATAGTAGTGGCAGGCAACGAAGTGGCCGGGAGTAGCTTCAACGAATTCCGGCTCTTTTTCGGCGCAAAGCTCAGTTGCGTGGGGGCATCTCGTTCTGAATCGGCAACCACTTGGCGGATTAACGGGAGATGGAACGTCCCCCTCAAGAACGATACGTTTTCTTGATCTGCTTATTTCAGGGTCAGGAATAGGAATAGCAGAAATCAGAGACTTGGTATAAGGATGAAGACTATCAAAAGCGATTTCGTTACTTGTTCCAAGTTCAACGATTTTACCAAGATACATAACGCCAATTCTATCACTTATATGCTTAACTATTGATAAATCGTGGGCAATGAAAAGATAAGTAAGACCAAGCTCTTTCTGAAGGTCTTCAAACATATTAACAACCTGGGCCTGAATAGAAACGTCAAGAGCGGAAATGGGCTCGTCGCAAACGATAAACTCAGGGTTTACCGCAAGAGCGCGGGCAATACCGATTCTCTGACGCTGACCGCCTGAAAACTCGTGAGGATAACGGTTAGCGTGCTCACTGTTAAGCCCAACTTTTTCAAGAAGGGAAACGATCATTTCTTTTCTTTCTTTTTTGTTTTTAGCAAGTTTATGAATATCTATGGCTTCGCCAACGATATCACCAACGGTCATTCGAGGGTCAAGGGATGCATAAGGGTCCTGAAAAACTATCTGCATCTTTTTGCGATAGGGTTTCATGTTAACTTTCGTAATATCAACGCCGTCGTAAATAATCTGACCGGAAGTTGGTTTATTAAGGCGAAGAATAGTTCTGCCCGTTGTTGTTTTACCGCAACCGGATTCACCAACAAGGCCGAAAGTCTCGCCTTTGTTAATATAGAAAGATACGTCGTCAACTGCTTTAACGTATTTTTTCTCAAACATTTTGTTTGAAGAAACGGGGAAATACTGCTTAAGATTTTTAACTTCGATAAGTTTTTCCATTAGTTATTCCCCTCCTCTTTCAAAAATTCTTCCTTCTGAGTAAGCCAGCAAGCGCTATAATGAGTATCAGAAAAGTCAGTATAAGGTGGCATTTTTTCGATACAGATTTTCATACAGCTCTTGCATCTTGGTGCAAAAGGACAACCCTTTGGGGGATTTAGCATGTCAACGGGAGTTCCTTCAATAGGAACAAGTTTTTCTTTCTCCTCGTCGGTAAGTTTTGGAATACTTTTCAAAAGACCTTTTGTATATTCGTGCTTCGGATTATAGAAAATTTCATCAGTTGAACCAAATTCAACGATTTTACCTGCATACATAACGGCAATTTTTTCGCACATATTTGAAACAACGCCAAGGTCATGGGTAATCATAATGATAGACATACCGATTTTATCTTTAAGTTCAAGCATAAGTTCAAGAATCTGCGCCTGAATAGTAACGTCAAGGGCAGTGGTAGGTTCATCGGCAATAAGAAGCTTTGGCTCGCAGGCAAGAGCAATAGCGATCATAACTCTCTGACGCATACCGCCCGACAACTCGTGGGGGTATTGCTTAAGTCGTTTTTCCGGCTCGTTAATACCAACAAGAGTCAAAAGCTCGATAGCTCTGGCTTTTGCTTTCTTTTTAAGTTCTTTTTTGGGAAGTCCTGATTCATCGTGAAGAAGAATTGACTCACAAATCTGATTACCAATAGTATAAACGGGGTTAAGAGAAGTCATAGGGTCCTGGAATATAATAGAGACTTCCTTACCTCTCATTTTGCGAAATTCTTTTTCGGTCATCTCGTGAACCTTATGACCGTTGAAATCAATAGTTCCGCCAACGATTCTACCGGGATATGCAGTAAGTCCCATAACGGCGTAGGAAGTAACGGATTTACCGCTTCCCGACTCACCAACGATACCGAGAACGTCGCCTTTATTCATTTTTATAGAAATATCGTTAAGTGCCTTAACCTCTCCTGCAGGGGTAAAAAAGGAGAGTCTAAGGTTTTTTATATCAAGCAAAGTTTCACTCATTCTAATCTCTCCTAATCTTTAAGTTTTGGGTCAAAAGCGTCTCTCAAACCGTCGCCAAAAAGGTTAAAGGTAAGGATTATAACGCTTATAAGAATTGCGGGAGCAAGTAGTCTATGAGGATAAGAAGTAATTCCCTCAAGAGCATCGGAAGCCATAGAGCCAAGACTTGTCATAGGAGCGGCAACTCCAAGACCAAGGAAGCTCAAAAAGCTTTCGGTAAATATAGAAGAAGGAATCTGAAGCGTTGTAATAACTATCAAAGTTCCGATACAGTTAGTAAGAAGATGCTTTCTTATAATTCTGCCGTGGCCTGCGCCAAGGGCTCTTGCAGCGGTAACGTATTCCTGCTCTTTAAGAGTAAGAATCTGGCTACGAACCATTCTCGCCATACCAACCCAGTATAAAAGTCCGAAAACTATAAATATACTGATAAGTCCAACGCCGATAGTATTAATCCAGTCAAAACCGGGAACGTTATCTGCAATGCTCTGAAGCGGATGCTTCAAAACAACGGATAGCAAAATGATAATAAGAATATCGGGAACGGTATAGATAATATCAACGATACGCATCATTATAATATCAACGAAACCGCCGAAATAAGCGGAAACTGCACCGTATACAGAACCGATTATCAAAACGATAATACTTGCAACAATACCAACAAGAAGAGAAACTCTCGCCCCCATCATAAGACGGATAGCAAGGTCACGACCAAGGTTATCAGTTCCAAGAACGTGAGGGAAAACGGACTCGCCGTTTTCGATGCGGGTCATTTCTTCCTGGGAGTATTCAAATGGGTCAAGGTTTTCGCTGCCTCTTATCTGGTCCTTATAAGTATATGGATAAAAATAAGGAACAACAAAAGCAAATAACATTATAATAACCAAAACCGCAAGAGAAACCATAGCGATTTTGTTTCTTAAAAGTCGTCTCATTCCATCTTTCCAGAAGCTTACGCTCTCACGCATAACAACGAGGTCTTGTTTCTCGTTTTCGGAAGCTTTTTCAAAGTCCTCGGTTTTAAGCTGGAAAGAGAGTAAATTTTTATTCTCTGACATATTTAACATTCCTTTCTATTTAAGTTTGATTCTCGGGTCAATGATTTTATAAACGATATCAACCACAACGTTAATGGCAACAAGAAGTAGCGCCAAGAAAACGGTTGTTCCCATAATAACGGGATAATCACGGGAAGTGATGGAGCTGATAAAATCACGGCCGAGACCCGGAATGTTAAATATCTTTTCAATAACGAAACTACCAACAACGGTATAAGCAAGAAGTGGACCTAAGTAGGTAACAACGGGCAAAATAGAGTTTCTCAAAGCGTGTTTGAATAGAGAGCTGAATTGCCCAACGCCTTTTGCCTTAGCAGTTCTCATATAATCCTGACCTAAAACGTCAAGCATGCTTGAACGCATAAGTCTTGAAATATAAGCAGTTGGATAAACGCATAACGCCGTAACGGGCATTACGTAGTGAAGGGGGGTGGTAAGTCCGAAAGAAGGGAACCATCCAAGCCATCCACTGAAAACGATAAGAAGAATAGTGGAAACAACAAAACTTGGAACTGCGATTCCGCAAGTTGCAAAGAACATTATAATTTTATCAATAAATTTGCCTCTTTTATAAGCGGCATAGGTTCCGATGGGAACGCCGATACAAAAAGAAATTAAAATGGAAAGACCGCCGATTCTTGCAGAAACGGGGAAGCCCTTTGCAATAATATCGTTAACGGTAGTTCCTTTTCTTTTCATAGAAACGCCGAAATCGCCTTTAACAAGGTTTTCCATATAAATTCTATACTGAACGCTGAGTGGCTCGTTGAAATGGTATTTTTCCTCAAGGGCTTTCAAAGTTGCGGCAGAGGGGGTCTTTTCAGAAAGGAAAGGTCCGCCGGGAACAAGTCTCATAAGGAAAAAAGTCAAGGTTGCAACGATAAATACCGTCAACAAACCAAGGGCAATACGTTTAATAATATACTTTGTCAAAATCTACACATCCTTAATTTATTGTAGGAGATAATACTCCGAATATAACGTAAACTTATTAGTAAATTATAACCCGTTTTGCCTTATTTGTCAACGATTTAACACAATAAATCGCCCGAATAAAACAAAAAAAGATGCCTGTTTTCCTACTAAAAGGAAAACAGGCATAAATTTATGAAATATTAGTATGCTTTACCCCAGACAACGAGTTTTTCTGCTTTTTTACCGCAGCAGATGCAAGTATCTGAAAGTTTTTCATCAGTAAAAGGCATACAACGGGAAGTAACTCCAACCACGTCTTTAAGTTTTTCTTCACATTCTCTATCGCCGCACCACATAGTTCTGATAAAGCAGTTTTTCTCGTCGGCGATTTTTTTCATTTCCTCAAGGTCAGTAGCATCGAAGGTATTTTCTGCCATATTCTTTTCTGCCTTTTTGAGAAGAGAAGCTTGAATATCTTCTAAAATAGCATTTACCTCGTTTTCAAGATTATCAAGAGAAACGATAACCTTTTCACCGTTATCACGGCGAACAAGAACGCAGTTATTATTCTCGATATCGCGAGGACCGATTTCAAGTCTTAGAGGAACGCCCTTCATTTCGTATTCAGCAAATTTCCAGCCGGGAGTCTGATCGGTGAAATCCTTCAAAACCCGAAGTCCTGATGCTTTTAATCTATCGTATAGTTCCGACGCTTTTTCCAGAACGCCTTCTTTTTTCGTTGCAATAGGAACGATAACAAGCTGAGAAGGTGCGATTTTTGGAGGAAGAACAAGTCCGTTATCATCGCCGTGAACCATAATTATAGCGCCGATAAGACGGGTTGAAACTCCCCAGGAGGTCTGATATGGATTTTTAAGCTGATTGTTTCTGTCTGTATACTGGATTTCGAATGCTTTTGCAAAGCCGTCGCCGAAATAGTGAGAAGTTCCGGACTGAAGGGCTTTACCATCGTGCATCATTGCCTCGATAGTATAAGTCGCTTTTGCTCCTGCAAACTGCTCTTTCTCGGTTTTTCTGCCTTTTAATACGGGGATAGCAAGATAATCTCTTGCAAAATCCGCATAAACGTTAAGCATTCTTTCAGTTTCTGCGATTGCCTCTTCCTCGGTTTCGTGGATAGTGTGGCCCTCCTGCCATAAAAACTCGGAGCTTCTAAGGAAAGGACGGGTAGTCTTCTCCCAGCGAACAACGCTGCACCACTGATTATATAATTTTGGCAAATCTCTATAAGACTGAATGATATTTTTATAATGCTCACAGAAAAGAGTCTCGGAAGTAGGTCGAACGCAAAGTCTTTCGTTTAGTTTTTCGCTTCCGCCGTGGGTAACCCAGGCAACCTCGGGAGCAAAACCTTCAACGTGGTCTTTTTCTTTATTCAAAAGACTTTCGGGGATAAACATAGGCATATAAACGTTTTCGTGCCCTGTTTCTTTAAACATATTATCCAGATTTTTCTGAATATTTTCCCATATTGCGTAGCCATAAGGTCTTATAACCATACAACCCTTAACAGAAGAATATTCAACCAATTCCGCTTTTTTAACTATATCGGTATACCATCTGGCAAAATCTTCGTCCATTGACGTAATTTCTTTGACAAGTTTCTCTTTTGCCATTAAAATCTTCCTTTCGGTTTTAATACTTTACATTATATGTTATAATATTAAAAAGACATTGTCAAGAAAGGATTAAAAAATATGGCAATTTTTATTGACGGAGACGGGTGTCCCGTTACTGAAATAACGGTTTTGACGGCAAAAAAGTATAAAATCCCCGTTACCATTGTTTGCGATACCTGCCACGTTATCGAAAAAGAGGGCGCAAAAACCGTTACCGTTGATAAGGGAAACGATTTTGCCGATTATTATATAGCAAATTTAGTGGGAGAGGGAGATATCGTCGTTACGGGGGATTATCCTCTTGCTTCTATGGTTCTTGCAAAAAAGGGCGTTCCCATCAGCCATAACGGAATGATTTTCTCTGAAAATAATATAGATTCTCTTCTTCTTCGAAGGCATATTGCAAAAAAAATCCGCCGAAGCGGAAAAAGATTAAAAGGCCCTTCAAAAAGAACAAAGGAAGACGACGAGAATTTTTTAAAAGCCCTGGAAATGATAATAAAAAAATCGGGATATTAGGCGTTGTACCCGTAAGGACAGAAAAAGGCCCCCTTGTGTAAAGGGGGCCTTTTTATTTTTGTCTTATACCGTAACAAGCAGGGAAAATGTACGGCAGATTTTCCGCATTTTAGGTGTACCTAAAACCCTTAAACTCTCTCACGACTGATTGCAGCCTGTGGTGCTATCAGCGAAAGAGGGAAATCAGACGAAATCATATACTATTTAATCGTAAAATAACTCAAAATAGTATCGGTTTTGTCTGTCTCAAGCGAACAAATCGAAACATTTGCAAGGTAATTACTTTTTCTAAAGGTGAAAATATTTGTATAAAAATCAATGCCTTGAAATTTTGCGGTAAGCTTTAATCCATCAAACTCCTTACCATCAACTTTTATTTTTTGGTACTCGACATTGGTGTCGGTATAGCCCATATTTTCATAGGCTTGTTTAATTGTGTCAATTTGCGCTTCAAGTGTTTGTTTTATATCAAGGCTTATCATCTGAACAGCGCTCAGCTTTTCAAGATTTATATTCATATTGCTGCCGTCTGTTTGATTTGCGGCAGACATATCATAAATAATGTTTGCATTTTTAAGACGTTCAACAATATCTTCATCAACAATAGTTCCAACAATGTTGTTAAGTTCTAAAATTTGTTCGTCCGTATAAAATACCCAATCGGTAGGCAAGGTGCAGCTTATTCCCAAAAAATCATTATTATATGTATTGCTTGTAGTCTTACCTAATGAAAATTCAGGTTCATTTTCGTTTTGGATTGAGCTTTCGCTGGATATATCGCCGCGTACATCGTCAGTTCCGTTGCCACCGAAGCAACCGCAAAGGCTAGCAAGCAAAACAACTGCTAAAAATAAACATAAGAATTTTTTCATAAAATCATCTCCTCTTATATAAACTATAGCATACCAATAAATGTAAGTCAAGATTTCCACGTAGATTGATTGTGCGTAAAAATCCCTCTGCTGATTTCTCAACAGAGGGATTGATTTTGCTTTATAACGGACAGTCGAGGACGCCTGTCCCTACAAAAACCCAATTACTTGCTTTCCTTGATTGCAGTCTGCGGTGCTATGCACAAAAGAGGGAAAAGTTTTGTTATTAAGGATGTTCCTTTATGGATGTCACAACCCATTGATTATCTTTTTTCTCTAATTCCCATCTGGAAAGAATACCCAAAGAGCCAAAGGTGACTTCGCCATCCTTATCGAACGCTTTACTTGAATATTTTACCCAAATATATCCGCTGTCTCCCGAAAAATTAGCCGCTACAAATTTTAATTTATGTTTTTCAGTAACAGCTTCATCATCGGTAACGCATAAATATCCTAATTTACCAAAATCTTTCTCGGCAATTTCGTTATTTGTAATTGTGGACAGTGCATTATCTGCTTCTTTTAGAAATGTTCTAGCAGTTATATAGTCTGATATTGAGGTTGGGTATATAATTTGCTTATATTCATCACCAAAATAGTCTTTATCGGGAATATAGTTACCAACATAAAGGATAGTAGCTCTTAAACATCCAATAAAAAGCAACATACAAATAATTATTATGATTATCCTAATTGCTTTTTTCTTCATATAATCACCGCCATGATTTTATTATAACATACTATCTGTCCGATAAAAAGGACTTTGCAAAGAAAAATCCGCCCGAATTTCTTCGGGCGGATAGTTTTGCTTTATAAATCTAATTACTTAGATTCTTTGATTGCAGTCTGTGGTGCTATCAGCAAAAGAGGGAAACTCATCTCTTTTTATAAACAACAAGTTCTGGGCTTTCGCCGTTTTCTTCGTATGTGCAGACGAGCAAAAAGTCCATATTTGCCACAATTCCGAAACAACGGTCACCGCCAAACGCACATTCTAACTGACTGCCGAGGTAAGTGGCATTATCATCAAG
>JAFZHO010000015.1 GCA_017554835.1 Clostridia bacterium | reverse complement strand
TATAAAAGAGCAAAAAAAGAGGAGAACTCCTTTATCGCAGTAACGGAAAATGAAGAATTTATCGGGCTTATTTATATACTTACTAATCAAAAAACCGCATATATTTTCTTTCTTGCAGTAGAAGAAGAAAAACGAGGCAACGGCTACGGAACAAAAATTCTCCAAAAGATAAAATCCCTCTACCCCGAAAAAGCCATTATCCTTATGATAGAGGATACCACCGAAGAGGGCGCAAAAAATATGCCTGAACGATTAAGGCGGCTTGGTTTTTATAGAAATAACGGATTTTCTCAACTCGGTATTAAAATTAACGAGGCGGGGGTTAAATACGAACTTCTGGGAACGGATAGTTCCTCTACCCGTGATGATTTTTTCTCCCTTATGAAAGATTTTCTCGGAAAGTTTTTATTTAAGTTTATTTATAATAAAAGTAATTTCAGGTAGGAGATATTATGGCAGATAACGAGTATAACGATATTATTGATATGAAATACCCCGACCCCGAAATTGAGGCAGATTTTCCAAATAGCGTAAAGCGCGCTGCTCAGTTTGCCCCTTTTGATGCACTTACGGGATATGATGATGCCGTATCGGAAACCGCAAGAATAACGGATTATCAGATTGAGCTTGACGAAAACGAAAAGCAAAAACTTAATAACGAGCTTTTATTCCTTTTTGAAAATATTCATAAAAAGCCCGAAGTATCCTTTACTTATTTTATAAAGGACGAAAAAAAATCCGGTGGGGCATATATCACCACCACCGGCATTATTAAAAAATATAAGGAGAACGAAAAAACCATTCTCCTTGAAAACAAAAAAGAAATTCCCATTGAGGATATAATCTTTATAAAAAGCGATATTCTGAAATAAACTATCAAAAACCCCGCCGAAAATTCGGCGGGGTATATTTTTTAATAAGGCAGTTCTCTTTTGCCGTTCATAAAGTCGAGAACGTTTTTTATTTCTTCATCATCTTCAATAGGTGCAGGTTGATAGTTATTGACCTTTCCCGTATATACGTAGCAGGGAATCATATCAGATTTTTCTTCTTTCACCGTCATGTTTTCTACTTTAAGCTCAATCTGATATATTATAGTTCTGTTTTTGGGGCTTCGATGACCCCCGTAGCAAAAATTCCCCAGAGAATATATTATTTCTTTTCCTTTATAGATTTCCCTGGGTTGAAGAACGTGAGGATGATTCCCTATAACAAGGTCTGCCCCGTTATCAATAAGTTTTCGTGATTCATTCTGCTTCCAAACTTCAGGAGAGTGGAGATTTTCCGTTCCCCCGTGGTAAAAAACTATCTGATAATCTGAGTTTTCCTCGGCTTCTTTTATCTTTCGAATAATTTTTGCAGTTCCTCTCTCCGACCAAAGAGTAGTGCAGATAACTCCGATTTTAAATCCCTCTTTTTCGTAATAGAGGATTTTATCGTTTGTTGTTCCGTATGAAAGTTTTGCGTTTTCCACTGTTTTAATTGTGTCTTTATAACCCTCTTCGCCGTAATCCTTTGTGTGATTATTTGCAAGAGATACTCCCTCAACTGATGAGGAAGTGAGAATTTTTATATTTTCGGGGTTTGATTTGAACCAGAACGACGGGGTAATATCTTTTTCTATTTCGGAAAGATTTTGGTCCGTTAAAACGTTTTCAAGATTAACGGTGGTAAAATCATCGTTTTCAAAAATATGCTTAACCTTTGATAGAAAATACTCAGGCGGATTGTTTTTTGCGTATTCGTTGAAACTACCCCCGGTGGTATTATCTTTAAGACAAGCGAGCATACAGTCGCCAACAAAGGATAATTTAATCTTAAACTCCTCAGGTTCTTTTGTTTCTTCTTTTGTTTCTTCTTTACCGCCACATGCAGTTAATCCAAGCATCATAGCCAGACCCAAAACAACAAATAATCTTTTTTTCATTTTATAAGTCTCCTTTTCTCTTGTAT
>JAFZHO010000014.1 GCA_017554835.1 Clostridia bacterium | reverse complement strand
TTCAGGTTCAGAATATGACTTATAGTATTCACGGGCGAGTTAATTTTGCAGTAACTGATTCAAAGCTATTAGTTGACGAAACAAAAAAATCCATCACTCTTAAAATCGAAATCGATACCTCGCTCTGCTCCGTTGCAGATTATTTTGAAATATTCCTAAAAAGAATGTTAATGTGCAAAAAAGCGGCAGAATTTCTTGGTGGAAGTTTCCATCTTGAAATAAACGATTCAAAACTACTATAATATCAAAAAAGTCTTCGGAAATTTTTCCGAAGACTTTTTATTATATATTTGCATTTATTTCTTTAACTATTTCAGTAACTGTAATTTTGCCGTTTACAAGCATTTCCCGAACCGTTTGTTTATTTTCTGTATCAATGCTACTTTTCCAATAATCTTCAGCAAGTCTGAGGTTTTCTTCCTTGCTCAGCTGACCCTTAAAACATTTCGTAGCATCTCCGACAAAGCAATTACCTTTAATATCTAATTTTACGATATGGTATGTCGGTCTGCCAAGTTCAGCAAAAAACTTTCCCCATTTTTCTGCCTCTTCCAGAGATTCAGATACGTATAAGCACCCCATTCTTGAAGGGTATTGAGGATATTTTTTCTGCCTTACTTCTTCCAACGCTAACTCCCTTAATGCAACTGATACATGATGCTCTAATGCTTCTGCATCATATTTTGAAGGATTGGCATAAATATCATTAACTATATCTAATTTGTCATATACTCTTTGATAAACTCCGCTATGATGGTCTTCATCGAATATAATTCTTTGCCCAACATACATTGGTCTATCCGTTACAACGTGATATGCAAGCATTTTAATTTTCCTCTGCCAAATTTTCGTTAATGAGTTTTCGCGCTTTCACCGCAACGTAAAGCCCTTTGCCGTATCTTTCAACAAAATCCATATATTCGTTGAATTTTTCCATATCGCCCTTTTCTTTATATAAAAGAGCAAGTTTATTTTTTACCATTATTTTATTATATCTTGTTGCTGCTTTGGTTTTGAAATAATCTTCAAAATAAGAGATACTTTCCTCCAAAGAAAAATCTCCGAGAAAGTATTCATAAAATTCAATAACGCTTTCAAACTCGTTTGGAATGAGTTTATTTTCTTTTATATCCCGATTGGTGTTTTTAAGATGTTCAAGATATTTTTTTCCGCTTTCAAAATCCCCTAAATTTCCATAAGCAGAGCAAAGATAATTATATATAACTCTGTTTATCCTAAGTTCGCTTTTATTATTCCCCTGCAATATGCTTTCGGAAAGATAGGAAATGGCCTTATCATACTGCCCGTCTGCAATAAGTCCGAGAGAATAAGTGGTTTTTGTAACGGAATTGCTCTTTGATTTTTTCATATTTGGTTTTATGAATTTCTCGTATTCCTTCAAAAAGGCCTTGGGATTACCATCTCGTATAATAAGGTCAAGATATTTTCTGTTTTCCCTATTATCTGCGCCTTTTGAAAATAAATAACCTAAAGCAAAAGAAAAACCAACCATTACGACAAAAATAATATATTTGGCGAGAGAAAATTCAAACTCCAAATCTTTTGCCACGAAATAAGAAACTGCGCATAAAAGAAGAAATACGCCCCAGAAAACGAGGATGGATTTTTTGAATTTCGACATAATTATTCCTCATCCTCATCTTTTATAATTTCAAATTCAAAGGTATCCTGAGTAGTATCAACATCCTTCAGATTTTTTCTTGATTTGAGAATATTTATAAATTTAAGTCCGATAAAGAAGACAACAATGCAAAGCAAAATCATAAACAAAACTTTATAAGGACCCGTATTTGTCAATAAAATTGCAGAAAGTCCCAAAAGACCGCTTATGGAATATAAAATTGCAACTGTCTGCTTCTGAGAAAATCCCATATCAATAAGTCTATGGTGAAGATGGCCTCTATCTGCGCTCATGGGAGAACGGCCTGATAAAATTCTGCGAAGCATTGAATAAAGAGTATCAAAAATAGGAAGTCCTAAAACAAGGAAAGGAACTGCAAAGGATATAATAGTATACCATTTGAAAAGTCCCTGAACGGAAACGATAGCTAATATATAGCCAAGGAAGGTTGCTCCCGTATCCCCCATAAACATTTTTGCAGGGTTAAAGTTATAAGGCAAAAATCCCATACAGCATCCTGCAAGAGCAGCAACCATAAGCGCCATGGCAGGATAAGAAGGAACCAAAAAAGTAAAAATCAAAAGAGTAAAAGATGCAATAGATGAAACTCCTGCTGCAAGTCCATCAAGACCGTCAATAAGGTTTACGGCGTTTGTTATTCCCACTATCCAGAAGATAGTCAAAGGAATAGAAACCCATGACGGAAAATTAATATACATATTATCGCTGAACGGATTAAAGTTTGGCAGACTTTCAATTCGAACTCCAAACATTACCGGAACAAAAGCCGCAAAAATCTGAACAACAAATTTAAGTTTTGCACCAAGGGCAAGGGCGTCATCTATAATTCCAAGAACAACAATAATAATAACGCCGAATAATATTCCTCTGATTTCGTTTTCAAGAGGAACGAAAATCAAAGTGCTTATCAAAAATCCCATAAACATTGCAAGGCCGCCAAGTCTTGGGATTGGCTCTTTATGCATTCTTCTGCTATCTTTCGGAACGTCTATTGCGCCAACCTTATATGCAAATGCCTTTACAAGAGGCGTAGAAAAAAAGCATATGGCTCCGCTTAAAAGAAAAGAGAAAATTATTCTAATATAAATTGGGATAGTATCAAGTATAGTAAACCATGAATTCATAATAACTCTCCTTTATTAAAATCCCTTTTTAATAAATCCTACTTTTTTATAAACCTTGCTAAGAGTTTTATTTGAGACGTAATAAGCTTTCTGAGCACCTTCTGAGTAGATTTTTTCCAGATAATCTTTATCTTTCATTATGCGTTCATACTCACTCTGAACAGGTTTAAGCAAATCAGCAACCGCCTCTCCAACAGCAAGTTTAAAGTCGCCATATCCTTTTCCATCGAATTCTTTTTCGATTTCATCGTGGGTTTTGGAGGTTACTGCGCTATAAATATTCATAAGGTTTGAAATTCCCGGTTTATCTTCGGGGGAATAACGAACGATTGCCTCAGAATCGGTTACTGCTCTTTTGAATTTTCTGATAATATCATCAGGTTTATCAAGAAGAAGAATATATGAGTTTATATTCTCGTCGGATTTAGACATTTTTTTAGTCGGGTCAGCGAGAGAATTGATTTTTGCAGAAGTTTTTGGAATAACTCCCTCAGGAATTTTAAAGGTATCTCCATAAATTCCGTTAAAACGAACTGCAATATTTCTTGCAAGTTCGATATGCTGCTTCTGATCAATTCCAACGGGAACAACGTCAGTCTGATATAAAAGCATATCTGCCGCCATAAGTGAAGGATAAGTAAAAAGTCCTGCGTTTATATTATCAGCGTGTTTCTGAGATTTATCCTTGAACTGAGTCATTCTTGATAATTCGCCAAACATGGTATAGCAGTTTAAAATCCATGCAAGTTCTGCATGAGTCGGAACGTGGCTCTGACAGAATAAAGTGCATTTTTCGGGATCAAGTCCTATTGCAAGAAACAAGGCCATAAATTTCTTTATCTGGGCACGAAGTGCGGCAGGGTCCTGCCTTACCGTAATTGAATGAAGATCAACGATACTATAAAAGCACTCGTATTCATCCTGCATTAAAACCCAGTTTTTCAAAGCACCAAGATAATTGCCAAGGGTTGGCTCTCCTGATGGCTGAATTCCTGAAAAAACGATTTTTTTATTTATTTCGCTCATTTTATATTCTCCTTAAGCTTTTAAAAAGCATTTTATTAATATTTTAAGTAAAAATTCACTACTCTTTATAATAACACAATGATTAGATATTGACAATAGCGTATAAAAAAAAGTATAATGCTATTTGTGTAATTATTGATTTAAAGAGGTATAAAAATGGAAAAAAGAAGTAGTTTTTCAAACCGTATAGGTTTTGTTCTCGCTGCGGCGGGCTCTGCTGTCGGTTTGGGTAATATTTGGCGATTCCCCTATCTTGCTGCTAAATTTGGCGGAGGAATGTTTCTTATCGTATATATTCTGCTTGTTATGACCTTTGGTTTTACTATTATGATATCAGAAATCGCAATAGGTAGAAAAACCGGTCAGAGCGCAATTAACGCTTATGGATCCCTTGATAAGAGATTTTCTTTTATCGGAGTTATAACGTCGGTTGTTCCCGTTATTATTCTCCCCTATTACTGCGTTATCGGCGGTTGGGTTATTAAATACGTTATAACCTATTTGACAGGCGCTCAGAAAAATGCAGTTTCGGATAATTTCTTCGGGGATTTTATCGCAAAGCCCGTTGAACCAATTATATGGCTTTTAGCTTTTATTGCAGTTACATTTATTATCGTTATTGTGGGAGTTAAAAACGGCATCGAAAATTCTAATAAGATTATGATGCCTATGCTTTTGGTTCTGATTTTATTCGTTTCAATTTATGCATTGACTCTACCCGGCGCAATGGATGGGCTTATATATTATATAAAACCTAATATCAAGGATTTCTCAGTTAAAACTGTTCTTGCCGCTTTGGGACAAATGTTTTATTCCACCTCTCTTGCAATGGGAATTATGATAACCTACGGC
>JAFZHO010000013.1 GCA_017554835.1 Clostridia bacterium | reverse complement strand
CTTGGTAAGGATGAGGTCGGCGGTTCAATCCCGCTCAGTAGCTCCAAAAAAGACAGGTTTCATTTTGAAACCTGTCTTTTTTTTAGAAATTCAATTCAAATAGTGAAAATAAAGGGATATTCTGGTCATATCTTTCTAAGTTTTTATCTCCCGCAAAGGTAAAACCAAGTTTTTCGTATAGCCGTCTTGCAGGAAGATTATCAGGAACGGCGTCAAGGCGAATGCCTTTATACCCGTTTTCTTTTCCATAGGATATGCAAAATTCTATCATGGCTTTCCCGATGCCCTTATTATAGTGACCGCCTTTCGTGGCAAGAGTATGAATAACGAGAAATTCTCCGGGCAAAAGATTCTTTTGCCATTCGCCCTTTTCGTAAGCGCCCTGGGGGTCCTCATTGAGTATAAAACCTCCAATAACCTCACCATTCTCAATGCAGATATACTGACCTTTATTTTCGATAGCTTTTTGAACACTGCTTCTTGAAGGATAAATATTATACTTCCACTGAGGATAATTTATATTATTTTCATCAAGATAAATTACAACCTCGTCATAAAATTTCGCAGTTCTATCAAGGTCAGAACCTTTACATTTTACTATCTCCATCATACTCCCCTTTTCAAATATAAAACGGCAATCTTTGAAAAAAGGTTGCCGTTTTTTATATTTACGCGATAGTTAATTTCTTTTTTGTAAGTAACTGAATTACAATAACAATACCAACAAGAGATAAACCGATTATATCTGTCACAAGTCCCGGATAGATAAGCATCAGTCCGCCTGCAGCACTCAGAATTCTTTCAGGCCATTTCATTCCATGGAGCAAATATCCCTGAAGAGAAGCCGAAACCGCAAACATACCAATACAAGAAGTAATACAAATCAATATAACGTTTGGAATAGTTGTATCAATCAAAAGCATATCAGGGCTTAGTGCAAATACGAATGGAACTATAAAAGCGCCGATTGCAAGCTTTGTTGCCGTAAGAGCGGTTTTCATTGGGTTTGCCTGCGCAATTGCCGCACCTGCATAAGCTGCCAAAGCAACGGGAGGCGTCAAGTCTGCAACAATTCCGAAATAGAATACAAAGAAATGCGCCGCAATATCAGGAACACCCATTTTTATAAGAATAGGAGCACAAGTAGCTGCCATAATGCAGTAGTTAGCAGTTGTTGGAACGCCCATTCCAAGAACGATACAAGTAATCATTGTCAGGAATAATGCGATAATAACCTTATCTCCTGCCAAAGTCAGAATACCGTTAATCAAAACGTTTGCAAGACCCGTCATAGTGATAGTTCCTGCGATAATACCTGCAACGCCGCAAGCAACTGCAACGGTGATTATACCCTGCCCGCCTGCTGCAAGGGCCTCCCAAATACTTTTAAGGTTAATACGTTTTTCTTTATTGAAAAGTCCAACGATTATAGCAGCGATTATAGCAAGAGCAGCTGCATAAGCAATCGAACGGCTTCCCGTTCCCACAAGACTTATAAGAAGAATAATGGGAAGAAGAAGATAGGACTGTTTTAAAAGAGGTAGTATCTTGGGTAATTCATCTCTGGAAAGTCCTCTGAGGCCTTCTTTTTTTGCTTCTAAATGAACTGCAATAAAAACGCCGAGGAAATATAAAAGAGCCGGCAAAATAGCACGAACAATAATACTACTATAAGAAACTCCAAGATTCTCTGCCATCAAAAATGCAGCAGCACCCATAATAGGTGGCATTATCTGACCACCGGTTGAAGCAGATGCTTCTGCGGCAGCCGCAAATTCCGGTTTATAGCCCGCTTTTTTCATAAGAGGAATGGTAACAGAACCTGATCCTACGGTATTTGCAACGGAGGAACCTGAAACCATACCCTCCAAAGCACTTGCAACAACGGCAACCTTTGCAGGACCTCCTGAAAAACCTCCAACGATTGAGTTTGAGATTTTGATAAAGAAATCTGCAATACCCGTTCTCTCAAGGAAAGCGCCAAATATAATAAATATGGCAATATACTTGGAGCAGGTATTAACGGGGGTTGATAAAATTCCCGAAGTCGTAACGTAGAATAATCTGCCTATAAGGCCTGTCAACCTCTTTAATAAATCAGGGTTGGAAAGCCCCCAGAATATTGCATAGATAATAAATGCAAGCGCAACAATAATAATAGGAATTCCAACGCATCGTCTGCAAAGTTCCAATAAGCAGATTATACCGATTGCACCTATTATAATCTGATAAACCTCGTATCTGTTACCCTGCTGCACGATATTATTTGCATCAAAAGTATAATATAAAAATGATGCAGTTCCAAGAACCATAAGTAAAATATCATACCAAGGGATATAGTTAACTTTCTGAATACCTTTTTTTGCAGGATAAACAAGATATCCTATAAACATTATACATCCCATAAAGCTTGAAAGTCTTATTGCATCAAGCCAGGTAGTAAAAAATATAACATAAACACAGAAAAGTGCAAAAGCCGCAAGAATGCAGTTAACTGCAATTTTTGGTTTGCCTTCCCATATACGAGTATTGGATTCTCTGTCAAATTTCTTCATTACGGATTCTAAATCCATTGGCTCCGCAGTTTCCTGCGCCTTCTTTTTTGAGAAAAGCAACAAACTCTCCACCTTTCGATAAAAATATTAAAATAGCTGCGGACAGTTTATGCCGCAGCTATTAAACTGATCAGGATAAAATCTCGGTTAATTATTCAACCGCTACTTCAATTCCTTTTTCTTTAAAGTATTTTGCAGCGCCTGCATGGAAAGGAACTGTTAGACCTTGCGTAGCATTTTCAAGAGTAAGTTCAGCGCCTTTTTTGTTTTCTTTAGTGATAGCTTCGATATTATCAAAGATAGAAGCAGTTAGTTTATAAACGTCGTCTTCACTTGCTTCTGCATCAACGATAAGAGTAGCTTTAACTGTAACAGTTGTAACTTCTTCTGTCTGTTTGTCGTAAGTGTTTGCAGGGATTTTATAAACAGAGTAGAAGTTATTATCCTGCATAAGTTTTTCAGCGATAGCGCCATCGATAGGAATAATTCTAACGTTTGAGTTAGTCATGCTAAGCTGAGAGATAGCGTTTGTTGGAGCGCCTGCAACGATGAAAGCAGCATCGATAAGACCATCCTTCAAAGCGTCTGCAGAATCATCAAAGTTCTGAAGCTGAGGGATAATATCTTTATCAGTTAGACCTGCAGCAGCAAGAACGTCCATTGCGTTGAAATAAACGCCTGAACCCGGGTCACCGATAGAAACTTTTTTACCTTTTAAATCTTCAACTGATTTGATATCAGGGTTAACGGTAACAAGCTGAACTGCCTCAGCGTAAAGACCTGCAATAGTTCTGAAAGTTTTGATGCTAGCGCCTTCGAAAGAACGAGTGCCGTTCCAAGCGTAGTGCATAACGTCTGACTGAACTGTTCCAAGCTGATAGTCTCCGCCATCGATACCCTGGATATTGGATTTTGAACCGCCTGTTGAAACAGGAACAACCTCAATACCTGCGTTATTTGTCATATACTGAGAAAGAACGCCACCGTAGGAATAATAAGTTCCTGTTGAGCTTCCTGTTCCCATAGACAATTTGCCACCGCCGCAAGCAACAAGTGAAAGTAGCATTGCAACAACTAATAGAATTGAAAATATACGTTTCATAAAATAATCCTCCTAAGATATTTCATTTATATATATGCACCATTATACATAAAAATTTATAATTTTGCAAGTTAAATCAATAAAATTATCAAATATTTGTTGTAATTATCTTAAAAAGTCTGAAATTTGTCATTATTTTGAATAATTTTATTACGGTTTAATTCAGAAATACTTTTATGATTAAAAGCAACGTCAGATTTCCTCTTTATATTTTTCAACTAACATATCAAATTCCCTGATATATTTATCAAGTCTTGCCTGGTCTTTAGGCAAATTAAGTCCTGGTTTTTTATATCCACAAACCCTGACATCAGATAATATAGCATCCTTTGTATTATACGCGCAAAGAGCACTACCACTAATACTAGGATATTTTGCACACATATATGCTATTTCCTCAACTGTAAACATACCGGCAGGGAAATTAAATTCTTTTAAATTGGGCATAAAAGATAATACTTCTGTCTTTCTATCTTCGAGTTTAATTTCATATAAATTTATTTTCTTTAGAGAACTCATACCTTGCATCCAATCTAAATTTTTCATTGGATAAGGAGAAAAAATATCCCCCGCAAAAGTTAAATCCTCTAAATAAATGGCCTTTCCTAAAATAATAGGGTTGTATGTAATTTTTTTGCAGTCTATTACGTGCAAATACTGCAATTTTGGATTTTGAGACATATCCCAAAGAGTTTCTGTTTTTCTATTCCAAAATATTCTTATACCTTGCAAATTTTTTAATTTTTCCAAAGGAGAAAAATCACTGATTAATTGGCACTTAAAGAAGTATATATATTCATATTCTTCGCCATATTTCTCCACAAAATACTCGAAACTTTCTTGATTCATTCCGATAATTTCTATTATTTTTCGGTTTTTACCTTTTGACATTTCATAATCAACGTCATCAGGTGTCATTGAGCAAGGAGACAGTGCACCGCTTGGATTTTCCTTTTTTCTCGAAACATATAACATTTTATTTTCTTCG
>JAFZHO010000012.1 GCA_017554835.1 Clostridia bacterium | reverse complement strand
TGTATGATTGAGCATATTCCCGAACTTTGCGAAGCGGGGATTTCCTCTTTCAAAATAGAGGGAAGAGTTAAAACGGGATTTTACGTTGCAAACGTTGTCAGCGCTTATAGAAAAGCAATTGATAATTATTTTGAAAATAAAGATAACTATAAATTTGATGAGAAAATTCTTGATGAACTGAAGAAAGTTAGCCATCGTTCATATTGCACGGGATTTTTCTTCGGGTCTCACCCTGACCAAGCCCAGAGATATGATTCCTCAAACTATATAAGAGATTATGAGGTTGTTGCAACGGTTGGAGAAAAGGACGAAAATTCAGGTCAGTTTATTTGCACGGTAAAAAATAAATTCAATCTTAACGACGTTGTTGAGATTTCAACGCCAAAAGGTGACGTTTGCGAATTCAAAATAGAGACGATAATCAATAGCAAAAATGAATCCGTTGATACTGCGAATCATCCTGAGGAAGAAGTTATTATAAATCTTCCTGAATGCGCTATGGAATATTCCTTCATCAGAAAGAAAAAAGAGTAAAAAGATAATATGTGTCAAAAATAGTAAGTGAATTTCACTTACTATTTTTTTTGGAGAATTTTATGGAAAAAAGAGTTGTTTCCTATGTATTGTTAATATGTTTATGCTTTTGTGTTCTTTCGTTCCGACTGTATGATTTAACAATAAATAGCAATGTTATCCAAAGTGCATCTTCGAGACAAAAATATACCCTGACTTTAAAAGAGGAAAGGGGAATAATTTATGATAGAAATTTTGAAAAACTCGTTGAAAACGAATGGGAAAATATTGCTATTGTAAATCCCTTGGCACTAAAAACCAACTCCATTGATTTTCTGAATAAAAATTCTTCTGATATGGCAAAAGAAGAACTTAATAAAAAAATAACAAAGGAAAGACCATTTCTTACTACGGTGAATATATTTCAAAAGGATTTGCCCGGAATAAAAATTTACGGAAGAGTAAAGAGGTATTCAGAAAACGGCCTGTTATCTCATTTAATAGGTTATTGCGATGGTGATGGTAATGGAGTTTCCGGAATTGAAAAAGCTTTTAATGAAGAACTTAAAACCTTTGGCGGAAAGACAAAAGCCACGTTTCTCGTTGATGCAAAAAGAAAAGCTCTCGGTGAAAACAATATGGAAATATTAAAAACGTCAAATGCTCAAGGAGGAATAGTTCTCACAATAGATAAGAATATTCAGGAAATTGCGGAAAAAGCAATAGATAATAATATCAAAAAAGGCGCAGTAGTTATTTCTGATATTGAAAGCGGAGAAATTCTCGCCCTTGTAAGTAGGCCTGATTATGACCCAAATAACGTAAAAGATTATCTTCAGAGGGATGATGCACCGTTTCTGAATAGGTGCTTTAATAATTATAATCTTGGTTCAGTTTTTAAAATATGCGTTGTTGCAGCGGCTCTTGAAAATAAGGTTTCCACCACCTTTGAAGTGAACTGCAAAGGATATATTGAAATTGCGGGAAGAAATTTCGGTTGCCATAAAAAAGAAGGCCACGGCGAGGTATCTCTTGAAACGGCATTTAAGGAATCCTGCAATCCTTATTTTATAGAACTTTGCAATAGAACGGGAGCAGATAAAGTAATTTCCATGGCAAAGAAATTGGGCTTTTCCGAGGAGAATATATTCTGGGGAGGAATTTGTTCGCCAAAAGGAAATCTCCCTATAAAATCAAAATATACGCCCCACGAGAGTGCAAATATCTCAATCGGACAAGGAGAAATTCTCGTAACTCCAATTCAGGTAAACTCTATGATTTCAACCATAGCATCAAAAGGAATATATCGGTTACCCGTTTTATTCAAAGGAATAACGAAAGATGGAAAAAATATTTCTCTTAATGCTCCTGCCTGCGAGGAATATAATATACTTGATCCTTCAATAGCATCAAAAATATGCGATTTGATGAAAAAAACGGTGGAGGACGGCTCCGGAAGAAGAGCAAATCCCGAAAATCTCGGTGCAGGAGGAAAAACCGCCTCTGCACAGACGGGACAATTTAAAAACGGAGAAGAAATAATAAGAACGTGGTTTTCAGGATTTTATCCTGAGAATAATCCAAAATATGCAATAACAATAATA
>JAFZHO010000011.1 GCA_017554835.1 Clostridia bacterium | reverse complement strand
GGTGAATATGAAAAAGCAGAGAAAAAGGCGCTTAAATATAAAAATATTTTCGAGGATTTTTATATCGAACTTCAAAATCATTATATTGATGAGCAAAAAAGAATCCTTCCTATGCAGATAAAAATCGCAAGGGATAACGATATACCCCTTGTTTGCACAAATGACTGCCACTATATCGAAAAAGATGAAGATCTTCTTCAAGAGATTTTGATGTGTATTTCAACGAACTCTCATATCGGAGATCCAAAAATGGAATTTCTGACAAAAGAGTTCTACGTAAAATCTTCCGAAGAAATGGCAGAGTTATTCAAAGAATTTCCCGATGCAGTTGAAAACACAAAGAAAATCGCTGATATGTGTGACGTTTCTCTTGATTTTTCTTCTATGCATCTTCCAAAATATAAAATAGAAACCGACGAAACCGCCATCGAAATGCTTACCCGACTTTGTAACGATGGAATAAAAAAACGCTACGGTGATAAACTTTCAAAAACTCATACTGAAAGATTGAATTACGAGCTTTCCGTTATAAATCAGATGGGGTTTGTTGATTATTTTCTTATTGTCTGGGATTTTATAAAATATGCAAAAACAAATAATATCCCCGTAGGCCCCGGTAGAGGGTCAGGCGCAGGGTCAATAGTTGCATATAGTCTTGAAATTACCGATATCGACCCTATTAAATACGGACTTCTTTTTGAAAGATTTTTAAACCCCGAACGAGTTACAATGCCTGATATCGACGTGGATTTCTGCTACGAGAACCGTCAGAAAGTTATCGATTACGTTAACGAAAAATACGGCTCCGACCACGTTTCTCAGATTATTACTTTTGGAACTATGGCGGCAAAGGCGGCAATCCGTGACGTTGGTCGCGCTATGGATTTATCCTATTCCTACGTTGATACGGTTGCAAAAGCAATTCCTTTCGGGCTTACTATTGATGAGGCACTTGAAAACTCCCAGAAGCTTAAAAAAATGTATGACGAGGACGAGCAGTGCAAAAAACTTATTGACTTTTCGAGAAAGGTTGAAGGTATGCCACGCCACTCCTCCACCCACGCAGCAGGAGTCGTTATAACAGAAGAGCCCACTATGGAATACGTTCCCCTTGCAACAAGTGATTCCTCTTCCGTTACTCAGTATACTATGACTGTTCTCGAAGAACTTGGACTTCTGAAGATGGATTTTCTCGGTCTTAGAAATCTTACTATCATAAAAAACTGCGAAAATTTAATCAAAAAGAATAATCCCTCTTTTGATATTAAAAATATTGATTATAACGATAAAAAAACCTACGAAATGATTTCCGCAGGAGATACTTTCGGAGTTTTTCAGCTTGAATCAAACGGAATGAGAGCAACTCTCTCCAACCTGAAACCCGAAAATCTCGAGGATATAATTGCGGTTATATCCCTCTATCGTCCGGGTCCCGTTGAATCTATTCCAAAATATATTGAATGCAAAAACGATAACTCCAAAGTTTCCTATAAGCACCCATTACTAAAAGATATTCTTGACGTGACCTATGGTTGCATCGTTTATCAGGAGCAGGTAATGCAGATTGTTCAGAAGCTTGCGGGATATTCTCTTGGAAGAGCCGATCTTTTGAGACGTGCTATGTCCAAAAAGAAAGTAGACGTTATGGAAAAGGAAAGGCAATATTTTCTTTACGGCCTTTGCGAAAACGGCAAAGAAATCTTCCCCGGTGCTATTAAAAACGGCGTTTCGGAAAAAATTGCAAACGAAATTTTCGATGAGATGAGTTCCTTTGCAAAATACGCTTTTAATAAATCTCATGCCGCCGCTTATGCTCATATATCATTCCAGACGGCATATCTTAAATGCCATTATTCCTGCGAATATATGTCCGCCCTTATGGGAAGCGTTCTTGATAATCTTGATAAGGTATGCGAATATATCGGTCTTTTGCCTCAGATGGGGCTAAAACTTCTGCCACCTGACGTAAATTCCTCAAGCGAAACCTTTGAACCTCTTGATAAAAGAACTATCAAATTTGGGCTTACCTGCATAAAAAATATTGGTAGGAATTTTATAAGGCAACTTGTTAAAGAAAGAGAAGAAAACGGACCTTTTACCTCTTTCTATGAATTTTGTCTCAGAATGGCGGATAAAGACCTTAATAAAAAAGCAGTGGAAAGTCTGATTAAATGCGGTGCTATGGACTGCTTCGGCTATACGAGAAGAAGTCTTCTTGAAAGTTGCCAGGAAGTCTGCGATGCCGCTTCAAGAGAGAAAATGTGTCAGCTTTCGGGGCAGATGGGTCTTTTCGGCAATATGGAAGACTCTTTTTCAAGAACAATGATTACAGAGAGACCCGAATACGACAGAAATCAGATTCTCGCTTTTGAAAACGAGGTTTCGGGATTTTATATTTCAGGTCACCCTATGAAAGAATATATTGAGGATATTAAAAAAATCGGTGGAGATACTATTTTTAGTATTACAAACTCCGTTGAAGAAAATGATGGTAATTATTACGATGGTAAAAACGTTACTATTTACTGCATGGTATCTGATATTACCATCAAAAAGACCAAAAAAGATGAAAGAATGGCTTTTATCACCCTTAATGATTCCACGGCGCAAACCGAGGGGATTTTATTCCCTGCTACGTTCAGAAAATACGAGGGATATTTCAACGAAAACACCGTTTATAAAATCACGGGCCGAATCTCTCTCAAAGAAGATGACGGGGTAAAAATCCTCATTTCTGATGCTCTTCCCGTAAATCCCAAAGAATTATCCTCTTCGGGCAAACTTTATATTATTCTTCAAAAACGAGACGAAATAATGGATGACGTGATAAAACTTCTGAAACTTTATCCGGGTAACACCAACGTTTATTTTTATATTAAGCAAGAAGAAAAATGGATAAAATCAAAGAATATTTCCTGCGATAGAAACGACGAACTTATAAAAACCCTTAAAAACGTTTTAGGAGAAGAAAATATAATAACAAAATAACAATTTTTTTAAATTTTTTTGATATTGTTATATTGTAAAATTTGCTAAAATTTGATATAATACTATTTACGAAATATTTGACTATAATCGCAGACTTTTAGGAGGAACACTAATGTCAGAAAATAAAGTAAAAACTATTGGCGTTTTATCAAGTGGTGGCGACGCCCCCGGTATGAACGCCGTTATAAGAAGCGTTGTTAGAACTGCTCTTTCAAAAGGAATGAAAGTAATCGGCTTTAAGCAGGGCTACGTTGGTCTTATGAACCTTGAATATGAGGAACTTGACCTTAGAAGCGTTTCAGATATTATTCAGCTTGGCGGAACTATGCTTTTCACTGCAAGATGCAAAGAATTCAATACTCCCGAAGGCGTTAAAAAAGCGGCAGATAACTGCAAAAAACTCGGTATCGACGGGATCGTTGCTATCGGTGGTGACGGAACTTTCAGAGGTGCGCGTGACCTTTCTCTTGCAGGTATCCCTTGTATCGGTATTCCTTGCACCATAGATAACGATATTTCTTCTTCCGACTATACCGTTGGATATGATACTGCACTTAATACCGTTTGCGAAATGGCAGATAAGCTTCGCAGCACTACTCAGTCTCATTATAGATGCTCTGTTATTGAGGTTATGGGTCGTCACGCAGGTCATATTGCTCTTGAAGCAGGTATTGCAGTTGGCGCTACTTGCATCATCGTTGAAGAAGTTCCTCATAGCATAGAAGACGTTATTGCAAAAATCGAAAGTTCACGTAAACTTGGTAAACATCACTTTATCATAATGGTATCAGAGGGTGTTGGCCATAGTAACGAAATTGCAAAGAAAATCGAAGATGCAACAGGAATCGAAACAAGAGCCACTATCCTCGGCCACGTTCAAAGAGGTGGCGCTCCTACCGTTCGTGATAGAGTTGTTGCAACTCGTCTTGGTTACCACGGCGTTAACCTTCTTGAAAAAGGTATTGGTAACAGAGTTGTTGTTACTAATAAAGATGAAGTTATCGATTACGATATTCTTGAAGCACTTTCAATGAAGAAAACTATTGATATGGACCTTTACGAAATGGCTCACGAAATTTCAATCTAATTTATAAAAATAAAAGGCGAACACAAATCTGTGTTCGCCTTTTTTATATATCGTTTTTAACTATATCTTCGTAGGTTTCCCCTTTAACGATTACTCTATCCTCGCCATCTTTTATCATAACGACAGGTGGATTTGGCAATCTGTTATAATGAGATGCCATAGAATAGTTATAAGCTCCCGTGGATAAAACCGCCATAATATCGCCGCTTTCGGCTTTTTGGATTTTGATATTTTCTCCTATCAAATCTCCGCTTTCGCAGCATCTGCCGGCTATTGTAACTATCTGCGATTTGGGCTCTTTTGCTTTATTTGCTATTACGGCCTCATATTCTGCGTTATAAAGGGCGTATCTCGGATTATCCGCCATTCCCCCATCAACAGAAACGTAGGTTCTGATGCCCGGAATTTTCTTCACGGAGCCAACTGTATAAAGAGTGATTCCGCAAGGTGCAACTATTGACCTTCCCGGCTCCATAAGAATAAACGGTAATGGAAAATCATTTCGGTTACAAATATTTTTAACGGTTTTTGAAACGCTTTCAATATAAGAAGCATATTCAATGGGGTCATCTTTTTCCGTATATTTTATTCCGAAACCACCACCAAGGTTTAGTTCCTCAATTATGTAACCCGTTTCGTTTCTTATTTCTATCATAAGGTTAAGAAGTCGTCTTGCTGCTTCCTCAAAGGGTTCAAGGTCAAAAATCTGAGACCCAAGATGGCAATGAACGCCACGAAGGTTTATATTCTTCTTTTTAATTGCAGTAAGAAGAAATTCTTTTGCTTCCCCCGTTTCAAGAGCGACTCCGAATTTTGAGTCTATCTGACCCGTCATAACTGCATCGTGGGTATGAGCGTCAATTCCCGGTTTTATTCTGACGGAAACGTTTGCGACTATATTTTTTTCTTCGCAAATTTCTGATATAACCTCTAAATCATAAAACCCATCAAGAACAATATGCCCAACGCCTTTTTCAAGAGCAAAAATAAGTTCTTGTTTTGTTTTATTATTGCCGTGAAAATATATCTTCTCAGGGTCAAATCCTGCCTCCAAGGCAGTATAAAGTTCTCCCCCTGAAACAACGTCGCACCCAAGTCCTTCGCTTGCTACGATGCGATAAATTTCCTTGCAGGAGAACGCCTTGCTTGCATAGAGAGCAAGACCTCTTTTATCATAGAATTTATCAAGGGCTTTTTTATAAATTCGACAATTCTCTCTTATCATATCCTCATCCATAACGTAAAGAGGAGTCTGATATTTTTTCGCAAGTAAAACGGTATCTGCTTTATTAAAAGTCAGATTTCCTTTTTCGTTTATATCAAGGTTTTTATAATAAAACATCTAAACTTCCTCCTTTTTTATTCCTCGGATATTACCTGATCTATAATATCAAGAATCTCGTCTCTTCCGTCCCCTGTTTCCGAGGAGAAAGGAATTATCAGATCATCTTCTGAAAGTTTTAGGGCTTTTCGTATAATTTCAATATTTTCGGATGCTTTTTTAGCGCTTATTTTGTCTTTCTTCGTTGCGGCAATGATAAAGGGAAATCCCATCCCTTTTAGATAATCTACCATTACTATATCGTCATTTGTCGGCTTATGGCGAATATCCATTAGTGAAACAACAAGGCGAATATCTCTCTCACTCTGAAAATAAGAATCCATCATTGCGCCCCATTTTTTTTGCTCGGCTTTTGATCTCTGGGCATAGCCGTATCCAGGCAAATCAACGAGATAAAACTTATCGTCAACGTTATAAAAATTTATAGTTGCAGTTTTTCCGGGAACGCTGCTGACGTGGGCCATTTTCTTTCTGTTTAAAAGTTTATTTATGAGAGAAGATTTTCCAACGTTTGATTTCCCCGTAAACACAACGTCGCATAAATCCTCAGGCAAACCTTTCTCGTTTACTGCGGATTTATAGAATGTTGTATTGTGTATATTGAAATTATAGTCCATTGTTTCTCCTTTATTGAGTTATGAAAGTGCTCTTATTTTCTTTACCCGTGAGTAAAATTTCCTTTTCCTTTTTTATAAAAGGAGATTTTTCAAGAGCGTTTTCCAAAACCTCAGTCATTGTTTTAACGCCAATAAAGTTAATATTTTCTTTAACTATTATAGCAACATCATCAATATTAGGAATATTTTCAAAAGGAATAATTACTGTTTTTACTCCTGCTTTATAAGCGGCCATGGTTTTTTCCTTTAATCCGCCGATTTTAAGAACGCGACCACGAAGAGTTACCTCTCCGGTCATAGCAACATCGCTTTTAACGGGTATTTTAGTAAGTTCGGAAATAAGTGCCGTTGCCATAGTTATACCCGCAGAAGGTCCGTCTTTTGGAATTGCACCCTCGGGGGCGTGAATATGAATATCAAGCTTATTATAAAACTCCTTATCAATACCCATTTCCTCTGCTTTTGAACGAACAAAGGTTATCGCCTGAGTTGCAGATTCTTTCATAACGTCGCCAAGACTTCCCGTTAGAGTGATTTTTCCGCTTCCCGGCATAACGTTAACCTCAATCTCAAGCATTTCGCCGCCAACGCTCGTATAAGCAAGGCCGTTAACGATTCCTACCTGGTTATCTTTTGGTATTTTTTCGATATCGTATTTATGAGGACCTAAAAATTCTCCGATATTCTTTTCAGAAACGGTAACGGATTTTACGTCATCTGTAAGGATTTTTTTAGCGCATTTTCTGATAAGAGAAGATAACTCTCTTTCAAGATTACGAACGCCTGATTCCCTGGTATAAAAATCGATAAGAGCATTTATTGCCCCATCCGAGATTTTTACCTGCTTTTTAGTAAGCCCTGATTTTTTTAACTGCTTTATAAGAAGATGCTCTTTTGCTATATGGAATTTTTCCTCAGGGGTATAAGAAGTGAGTGAAATCAGTTCCATTCTATCAAGAAGAGGTCTTGGAATATTTCCAACGTCGTTTGCCGTTGTTATAAATAAAACGTCTGATAAATCAACGGGAAATTCAATAAAATGGTCGCAGAAATCCTTATTCTGCTCAGGGTCAAGAGCTTCAAGAAGTGCGGCAGAAGGGTCGCCTTTTACTCCGTAGCCAAGTTTATCTATCTCATCAAGAAGAATAACGGGATTTGAACTTTTTGAATTTTTTAGTGCTGTTATGATTTTGCCGGGCATTGCGCCGATATAGGTTTTTCTATGGCCGCGGATTTCTGCCTCGTCGGAAATTCCACCAAGTGAAAAACGAACAAAATTTCTGTTAAGAGCTTTTGCGATAGTTTTTCCTATTGAAGTTTTACCAACACCTGGAGGTCCTGCAAGGCATATAATCTGCCCTCTCATATCAGGGGCAAAATGCTTAACTGCTAAAAATTCTGTTATTCTTTCTTTAACGTCTTTAAGTCCGTAGAAATCCTTATCAAGAATTTCTATGCTCTTTTTAAGATCATCGTTTTCCTTGGTTCTCTCGTTAACGGGAAGTTCAAGACAGGTATCAAGATAAGTTCTTATTACCGTTCCCTCGTGAGATCCATAAGGAAGTTTTGAAAGTCTTATAGCTTCTTTAACCAGCTTTTCCTCGATTTTCGGGTCAAAATTCTTTTTAAGAATTTTTTCCTGATATTCTATTGCTTCCTCGGTAACGTTTTCTTCCGTTCCAAGTTCGGCATTAATCGCTTTTATCTGCTCGCGAAGATAATATTCTCTCTGATTTTTATCAATGGATTCTCTCACTTTTTCAGAAATATTCTGCTCAAGGTTAAGAATATCAATTTCTCTATTTAAAATTCCGAGAAGTTTTTCCATTCTTTTTATTACGTTATTTGTTTCGAGAATGTTTTGCTTATCGGTAAATTTCAGAGGAATATTGGTGCAAATATAATCAACAACTATCAAAGGATTTGTTTCGCCCATAACGTTCATAATAATTTCAGAAGGCATTTTAGGCATAAAAGCCGATAAATCCGAGAATTTATCCTGAAGGTTACGAAGAAGAGCTTCACTTTTAAGCTTGCTATATTTTTTATCCTCTTCTATTTTTTCAACCTTTGCAAAGTTCATATCTTTATTAAAATTTGCCGAAATAAGTTTCGCCTTATAAAGTCCTTCAACAAGAACTCTAAGACCTACTTCGGGAATTTTAAGAACCTGCTTGATTTTGCAAACGGTTCCGATTTTATATAAATCTTCGATTTTGGGGTCTTCGACTCTTATATCCTTTTGAGAAATAAGAAAAATCCGTCTATCCCCTTCCATAACGATTTCAACTGCGTTTTTTGATTTTTCTCTCCCCACGTCAAAATGAGTGGAGCAATTTGGCATTATGGTAAGTCCTCGTAGTGGGAGAAGAGGCATTGTTTCTAATATTTTATTTTCTAATACTTTGTTTTCCATTTCTAATACCTCCCGATAAAATTTCGACTATTGTCACTTTAAAACAGGGGCGAAGAAAATCTTCGTCCCTGAGATTTTTATGCAGATTCCTTATCACTTAGTAAAACGATTTTTGGTTCTTTGCCATCAGTAACGCATTCTTTGGTAATTATGATTTTTTCGATATCATCTCTTGACGGAGTTTCAAACATAATATCCATCATGATATTTTCCATAATTCCACGAAGCCCTCTGGCACCGGTTTTCTTTTCAAATGCTTTTTTTGCAATCTCTGAAATAGCATCTTTTTCAAATTCGAGTTTGACATTCTCCATTTTGAAAAGTTTTTTATACTGTTTTACTACTGCATTTTTAGGTTTTGTTAAAATTTCGGTAAGAGCTTTTTCATCAAGGGATTGAAGAGAAACTATAACGGGAAGTCTTCCCACAAGTTCCGGAATCAATCCGTATTTAACTACGTCGTGGCTCTCAACCTTATCAAAATATTCATCCATGCTTTTAGACTTTTTGGAAACGATATTTCCGCCAAATCCAAGGGATGAGGTTTCGGAACGTTTTTCAATAATTTTTTCGATTCCGTCAAAGGCGCCTCCGCATATAAACAAGATATTCTCCGTATTTATCTGGATAAATTCCTGCTGAGGATGCTTTCTTCCACCCTGAGGGGGAACGTTGGCAACTGTTCCTTCAAGTATTTTCAAAATTGCCTGCTGAACTCCCTCGCCACTAACGTCGCGGGTAATAGAAGGATTTTCACTTTTTCGGGCAATTTTATCAATCTCATCAATATAAATTATGCCTTTTTCCGCTTTTGCAATATTTCCATCCGCGGCCTGAATTAGTCGCAAAAGAATATTTTCAACGTCTTCGCCAACGTAGCCCGCCTCAGTAAGAGTGGTTGCATCGGCAATAGCAAAAGGAACGTCAAGCATTTTTGCAAGAGACTGAGCAAGAAGGGTTTTTCCGCTTCCCGTGGGACCTAACATAAGAATATTGCTTTTTTGAATCTCCACGTCATCTTTAAGACCCTTTGACATTATTCTTTTATAATGGTTATAAACTGAGACTGCAAGAACTTTTTTTGCTCTATCCTGCCCTATGACATACTGATTAAGAAAATCTCTGATTTCAGAAGGTTTGGGGATTTTTTCTTTATCAAATGAAAATTCCACTTCGTTGACGGCTTTGCTGCTTGGAGCATTATTTCCATCAATATCATTCAGAATATCAAAGCAAAGTTCCACGCAGTCGTCACAAATATAAATCCCATCAGGACCTGCTATAATTCTGACTCCGTCCTCGGCGGTTTTTCCGCAAAAGGAACATTTGATATCTTTCTTATCAGCTGACATATTTCACCTCAGTTATGGTGGCAAGGTATTTAACTTGTCACCTTAAATTCTTTTGTCTATTACTTTATCGATTAAACCGTATTTAAGTGCTTCCTCGGCAGACATAAAATTATCTCTTTCAGTATCTGCCATAATTTTTTCAAGGGGCTGACCCGTTGCCTCGGATAGCATTTTATTAAGTTTTTCTTTCATCTTAATAATGCGTTCCGCCTGAATTTTAATATCAGTTGCCTGGCCCTGAGCACCGCCAAGTGGCTGGTGAATCATTATTTCAGCATTTGGAAGAGCAAGTCTTTTTCCCTTTGCTCCTGCAGAAAGAAGAAACGCACCCATGGATGCCGCCATCCCAACGCAGATAGTGGAAACGTCGCATTTAATATACTGCATAGTATCGTAGATAGCCATTCCCGCAGTTATTGAGCCACCGGGACTATTGATATAAAAACTTATATCTTTATCAGGGTCCTGGGATTCAAGATATAGAAGCTGAGCAACCACCAAACTTGCCGTTGCATCGTTAACCTCTTCTGATAAGAAAATTATTCTATCATTAAGAAGGCGGGAAAAAATATCGTATGATCTTTCTCCTCTGTTGGTTTGTTCTATAACTACAGGCACTAAACTCATTCCAAACACGTTCCTTTCAAAAAATATTATACACTCATAAAATATTATTTAATCAATAAAATTTTATTACAACTATTATTCAGCTTTTTCTTTTTTAGCTGCAGGTTTCTTAGCAGCAGTTGAAGTTGTTTTCTTAGTTGTAGTTGTTTTTTTAGTAGTAGTTGAGGTAGTTTTCTTAGTTGTTGTTTTTTTAGCAGGTTCTTTTTCAGAAGTTTCTGCTTTTTTAGTAGTAGTTTTCTTAGCTGC
>JAFZHO010000140.1 GCA_017554835.1 Clostridia bacterium | reverse complement strand
TTTGGGAAAAGATTATGAAGATCTTCTTTTAATAGATTTGATATGCCACGGAGTAGGTAGCCCCAAGGTTTTTAAAACTTGCATTTCAGAACTTCAAAAAGATTTTGGAAAAGAAATTGAAAGCTACGAATTTCGTGCAAAGAGGGAAACCTTTGAAGTGGAGTATTTATCCAAGATAACCTTTAAAGACAAAAAAACCGAGTATATAGGCGAGGATAGATATACTCAACTATTTCTTAGTCAAAAGTGCTTAAGACCTTCCTGCGGAGAAAATTGTACTTATAGAAAGGAAATAAGGCAGGGAGATATAACAATCGCTGATTTCAAGGGGCTTCTTTTCGTTTTTCCCCATTTAAAAGGAACAAAACGAAACTATTCTTCTGTTATTATAAATACCAAAAAGGGAGAAAAGGTTATTGATATTCTTTCGAAAAATATGGAATTAATCCCATGCGAAATTGATGATATAAAAAAATTCAACCCCCTTTTTTATAGGCAGACAAAACCTTATGACGGTAGAAATGAGTTTTTTGAGTTTTACTGCGATTTTCCCGAAAAAACGGTTAATGAGAAAACCTTGCCTTCAAAGGTAGTCAAAAGAAGCGTTAAAAGAAAAATCTTTGATAAATTACCCGAATTTCTGAGAAAAAAACTAATTGATATTCGGGTGCCAAGGAGTTAACAAATGAGCAAAAATAATTCGTTGCTAAGTAATTTATTCTGGAAATTTTCCGAAAGAATTGCGGCGCAGGTTGTAACAACGGCGGTCTCAATAATTCTTGCAAGAATACTTGACCCGTCTCATTACGGAGTAGTTTCTATTGTTACAATTTTCATAACACTTGCAAACGTTTTTGTAAGCGATGGATTTGGAAGCGCCCTTATTCAGAAAAAAGATGCCGATGCCCTTGATTTTTCCTCGGTATTATATTTTAACGTGGGCTTTTCCTTCGTTTTATATCTGATTTTATTTTTTGCAGCACCTTATATTTCTGCATTTTACGGAGAAGGATACGAGATTTTAACACCGGTTTTGAGAGTTCTTGGTTTAAGAATAATTCTGACTGGCGCAAACTCAATTCAGCAGGCCTACGTTTCAAAAAAAATGATGTTCCGCAAGTTTTTCATATCAACCCTTGGAGGAACGATATTATCTGCTATTGTTGGTATAATAATGGCTTTAAAAGGCTTTGGGGTATGGGCGCTTGTTGCTCAGTATCTGACTAATACTTTTGCAAATACTTTGATTCTTTTCATTGTTATAAATAAAAGACCGCTTTTTGCATTTTCTTTTAATAGACTTCGAAAAATGTTTGGGTTTGGGGCGAGGATACTTGGAACCAACCTTATGATAACGGGATATATGGAGCTTCGTGCTCTGATTATAGGAAAACTTTATTCTGCAAAAGACCTTGCCTTTTTTGATAAAGGAAAACAGTTTCCCAATCTCATAGTGGCAAATATAAATACTTCCATTGGTTCTGTCCTTTTTCCAAAAATGGCTATGGAGCAGGATGATTCCCAAAGAATAAAAAACACGACACGAAACTCGATTCGCTTCAGTTCATATATAATGAGTCCTCTCATGGCGGGACTTGCAGCCATATCTCCCGTATTTGTCAGTGTTGTTTTGACTGATAAATGGCTTCCCTGCGTTCCGCTTATGCAACTTTTTTGTATTACTTATTTGTTTCAACCAATTCATACCGCCAATATGCAGGCAATAAAAGCCATAGGCAGAAGTGATGTTTTTTTAAAACTGGAAACATTTAAAAAAGTTATCGAGCTTGTTGTTCTTGTTGCGGTAATGTGGTTTGGCGTTGATGCAATCGTTATGTCAACGGCTATTTTATCCGCTTTATTTACCGTTGTTAATGCTTTTCCAAATAGAAAGCTTCTCGGATATTCGTTTAAGGAGCAGGCGGCGGATATACTACCGGCGATTTTAATGTCCTTAATAATGGCGACGGTTGTCTATATATTAGGAACTTTGCAGGTGAATAAAATTCTTCTTCTTATTATTCAGGTTATTTCAGGTGGAGTTATTTATATACTTTTATCAGTCATAACAAAAAACAAACAGTTTAAATATCTAAAAGATTTAGTTAAATCAAAATTATTTTAACGGAGGTAATAATATGTCTCTTTTTAAAGATAAAACTCTTTTAATAACAGGTGGAACAGGAAGTTTCGGTAATGCGGTTTTAAACCGTTTTCTAAAAACTGATATAGGAGAAATCCGCATATTTTCACGAGATGAAAAGAAGCAGGACGATATGCGCCACGAATTTCAGGCAAAAATGCCCGAGGTAGCAGGAAAGATTAAATTCTTTATCGGTGATATCAGAGATATAAATTCCGTCAGAAACGCTATGTATGGAGTGGATTATATTTTCCATGCCGCAGCGCTGAAGCAGGTGCCTTCCTGCGAGTTTTTCCCTATTGAAGCAGTTAAAACAAACGTTCTCGGAACTGAAAACGTTCTGACTTCTGCAATTGAAGCCGGAGTTAAAAATATTGTCTGCCTTTCAACCGATAAAGCGGCATACCCCGTTAACGCAATGGGAACCTCCAAAGCAATGATGGAAAAAGTTATCGTTGCAAAATCAAGAACAGTAAGCCCCGATAAAACAAAAATCAGCTGCACCCGTTACGGAAACGTTATGTGTTCCAGAGGGTCTGTTATTCCTCTTTGGATAGATCAGATAAGAAATAATCAACCTATAACGATTACCGACCCTAATATGACCCGTTTTATAATGAGTCTTGAAGAGGCAGTTGAGCTTGTTTTATTCTCATTTGAAAACGCCTCAAGCGGCGATATTATGGTTCAGAAAGCACCCGCTTGCACTATCGAAGTTCTTGCAACTGCAGTTAAAGAGCTTTTTGACAAAGAAGGAAAAACAGAAATAAAAACAATAGGAATTCGCCACGGCGAAAAAGTTTTTGAAACTCTTCTGACAAACGAAGAATGCGCAAACGCTATTGATATGGGCGATTTTTACCGAGTTCCTGCCGATAAGAGAGATTTGAACTACGATAAGTATTATAACGAAGGCAACCTGGAGAGAAATACTCTTACCGAATTTAATTCAAATAACACAAAACTTCTGACGGTGGAAGAAGTAAAAGAGAAACTTTTATCTTTGCAGTATATTCAGGAAGAACTAAAAAAATAGTTTGAAAGGAAAATCAGATATGAATATTCTGATAACGGGAGCTAATGGCTTCGTGGGGAAAAATCTTTCCGCTGCTTTAAGTAATATAAAAGAGGGAAAAGATCGCACACGACCGAATATTAAAATAGACGAAATATATCTTTTTGATATTGATACGGATAAAAAACTTTTGGATTTATACTGCCAAAAAGCGGATTTCGTTTTTAATCTTGCAGGAGTAAACAGACCCCAAAATTCAGAAGAGTTTATGGAAGGAAATTTCGGTTTTGCGTCACTTCTTTTAGAAACTCTCAAAAAAAATAATAATACCTGTCCCGTAATGCTATCAAGCTCTATTCAGGCAACCTTAGAGGGAAGATATAAAGACGGCGAATACGGCAAAAGCAAAAAAGCAGGGGAGGACCTCTTCTTTGAATACGGGGAGAAAACGGGGGCGAAAGTTCTTGTTTATAGATTCCCTAATTTGTTCGGCAAATGGTGCAGACCAAATTATAATAGCGTTATTGCTACTTTTTGCAATAATATTGCAAGAGATATAGAGATAACGGTAAATGACCCTGAGGCAAAACTTCAGCTTTGTTATATTGACGACGTTGTTTCTGAGATGCTTGATGCCTTAGAGGGAAAAGAGCATAGAGAAGATAGATTTTGCATCGTTCCCACTTCTCACGAAGTAACCTTGGGTGAAATCGTTGAACTTTTAAATTCTTTTAAAGAACAGCCAAAAACTCTTGTAATTCCCGAAATTCCCGAAAATTCCTTCGCGAAGAAATTATATTCTACCTATCTTTCCTATCTTCCAAAGGAAGAAGCTGCTTTCCCACTAAAAATGAACCAGGACGAAAGAGGTAGCTTTACCGAACTTTTAAAAACCAAAAATTGCGGACAAGTTTCCGTTAATATATCAAAACCCGGCATAACAAAAGGTCAGCACTGGCATAACACTAAATGGGAGTTTTTCATTGTTGTTTCAGGTCATGGCCTTATTCAGCAGAGAAAAATCGGAACAGACGAGGTATTGAATTTTGAGGTATGGGGAGATAAAATAGAAGCAGTCCATATGCTTCCCGGTTATACTCATAACATTATAAACCTGAGCGAAACCGAAAACCTCGTTACTGTTATGTGGGCGAACGAAAACTTCAATCCCGAAAAACCCGATACGTTTTTTGAGATTGTTGAATAAAGGAGAATAAAAATGAAAACAGATTTTTCAGATATAAAATTCAAAAATAACGGCAAAATCAAACTGCTTATAATAGTAGGAACAAGACCCGAAATTATAAGATTATCAGAGGTTATTAAAAAATGTCGTCAGTATTTTGACTGCATCCTTGCTCATACGGGGCAGAACTATGATTATAATCTGAACGGCGTATTTTTCAAGGATTTGGAACTTTCTGAGCCGGAGGTATATCTTGATGCAGTGGGAGATGATCTTGGGGCAACGGTGGGAAATATTATAAATACTTCCTATAAACTTATGTCAGAGGTTAATCCTGATGCACTTTTGATATTGGGGGATACTAACTCCTGTCTTTCTGCAATTTCTGCAAAAAGACTTCATATTCCTATTTTCCATATGGAAGCAGGAAACAGATGCAAGGACGAGTGTCTTCCCGAGGAAACAAATCGCCGTATCGTTGATATAATAAGCGACGTTAACCTTGCATATTCAGAGCACGCAAGACGTTATCTTCACGAGTGTGGTCTTCCAAAAGAGAGAACATACGTAACGGGTTCTCCCATGGCAGAGGTTCTTTCTAAAAACCTTGATAAAATCGAAAAATCTGATATTCTCAATAAACTTCAACTTGAAAAAGGAAAATATATTCTTCTTTCTGCCCATAGAGAAGAAAATATTGATACCGAAAAGAATTTCAAATCACTATTTAACGCAATAAATAAAATGGCAGAAAAATATGATATGCCAATATTATATTCCTGCCACCCAAGGTCGAAAAAACGCCTTGAAAACTCAGATATCAAACTTGATAAAAGAGTTATTCAGCACGAGCCACTTGGTTTTTCTGACTATAATAACTTGCAGATGAATGCTTTTGCAGTTGTTTCCGATAGCGGAACTCTTCCTGAGGAAAGCAGTTTTTATACCAGCATCGGAAAAAGTTTTCCTGCCGTTTGCATAAGAACTTCAACGGAAAGACCGGAAGCGCTTGATAAGGGCTGCTTCGTTCTTGCAGGTATTTCGGAAAATAGTCTTCTTCAGGCAGTTGATACTGCAGTAATAATGAACGAAAACGGCGATTTTGGAATTCCTGTTCCCGATTACGTTGAGGAGAACGTTTCTTCAAAAGTCGTTAAAATAATCCAGAGTTACACAAATATAGTAAACAAAATGGTATGGAGAAAAGATATCTAATTAAGAGGTGAATAAAATGAAAATTGCAGTAGCAGGAACGGGATACGTTGGCCTTTCAATAGCAGTTCTTCTTGCTCAGAACAATAGCGTAAAAGCCGTTGATATAATACCCGAAAAAGTTGAAATGCTAAATAATAAAATCTCTCCCATTCAGGATAAAGAAATAGAGGAATATCTAAAGGAGAAGAACCTTGATTTAGTTGCAACAACAGACGGGCTATCTTCATATAAAGAGGCAGATTTTGTTGTCATTTCAACGCCAACAAACTACGATGAAACAAAAAACTATTTTGATACTTCATCAGTTGAAAGCGTTATAGAGCAGGTAATCTCCGTAAATCCCAATGCAATAATGGTTATAAAATCCACTGTTCCCGTAGGGTTTACAAATACGGTGAGAGAAAAATACAATTCAGAGAATATTATTTTCAGTCCCGAGTTTTTGAGAGAGGGCAGAGCTTTATATGATAATCTTTATCCAAGCAGAGTTATCGTAGGTGTTCCAACTGATGATGAGCGCCTTATGAAAGCTGCCGAAATTTTCGCTAATCTTCTCGTTGAAGGTGCTTTGAAAGAAAATATTGAGGTTCGTTTTATGAACCCCACCGAAGCAGAGGCAGTAAAACTTTTTGCCAATACTTATCTTGCCCTTCGCGTTTCTTTTTTTAACGAACTTGATACCTATGCAACCGTTCGAAATCTTGACACAAAATCAATCATAGAGGGCGTAGGTCTTGACCCAAGAATAGGAGACCATTATAATAACCCTTCTTTCGGATATGGTGGATATTGCCTTCCAAAAGATACAAAGCAGCTTCTTGCAAACTATAATAACGTTCCCCAAAATATTATTTCTGCAATAGTAGATGCAAACAGAACACGAAAAGATTTTATTGCAGAGCAGATTTTGGAAAGAAAGCCAAAAATCGTTGGCGTTTATCGTCTGACTATGAAATCCGGTTCAGATAATTTCCGTCAGAGCTCTATTCAGGGCGTTATGAAACGAATTAAAGCAAAAGGAATTGAGGTTGTTATTTACGAACCCGCAATGAAAGAGGATAATTTCTTTAATAGCAGAATTATCCGTGACCTTGATGAATTCAAAAAAATATCCGACGTTATCGTGGCAAATAGATATAACGACGATATTGCGGACGTTCTTGATAAAGTTTACACAAGAGATTTATACTTTAGAGACTAATATAAAGGCAAATAGCTTTACACTAAAAAAGACAGAGGTCAAAAACCTCTGTCTTTAATTTTTTATGATTTTAGTTATTTATATTTCTTTCCAAGTAAAACGCTTGAAACAATGGCGTAAATCATAGTAAATCCGAGAAGAATTCCCACTATTATATAAAGAAAATCAAGGTCAAAAACAAGCGCCAAAGCGTTTAAAAGAAAAACGATACCAATCAAAAGAAAAACGATAGAAGATTGACGGTAATAGGGCTTTTTATTTATCTTTTTTCTTTCTTCTTTTGAAGAGTAGATATAAGCGTTATTAAATAAAAAACCTTTTTCAAAAAAGGAAACAACACTCATAACAAAAGCAAAAGCAGAAAGCAAAAAAAGAATAATATAAACGATAGTATCCATATTAGCACCTTCTTAGTAAAGTATAAAAAAACCTCGTTCAAAAGAACGAGATTTTTTGGTGCCGGTGGTCGGGGTCGAACCGACACGGTATCGCTACCACGGGATTTTGAGTCCCGCACGTCTGCCAATTCCATCACACCGGCATATTATTTTTTCAACAAAAAGTATTATACATTATATTTTCGGTTTTTTCAAGTGTTTTGTTGCTTTTTTTTCGTTTTTATATTAACATATAACTATTAAAAGAAAAACTATACGGTGATAAAATGTTAAACGCAAAATATCAGGAAAAATACTTAAAATTAAAAAATAAATTTTTAAAGCTTCAGTTTTCAAAGCTTAACCCCATGCAGCAAAAGGCGGTTTTTAATTCCGAGGGGTCTTGCCTTGTTCTTGCAGGGGCAGGAAGCGGAAAAACCACGGTTATAATCAATAAAATCGCCTTTTTGATAAAATACGGGGATGCTTATTATAATGAGGAGATACCAAATTATATTACTGAGCAGGACGTGGATTTAATTGAGGAATATATTAATAATCCAGATGAGGATTTAGTTGAAAAAATCTCCGAACTTATAAAATATAATCCTGTTTCTCCTTATAATATAATTGCAATAACCTTTACCAATAAAGCCGCAGAAGAACTTAAAAACCGACTATATAATTTTATCGGCGAAAAGGGGAACGACGTTATTGCATCCACCTTTCATTCTGCCTGCGTAAAAATCCTCAGAAGATATATTGATAGACTTGGCTACGAGAGAAGCTTTGCTATTTACGATACGGAAGATAGCAAAAGCGTAATGAAAGATATTATAAAATCAGCCGAAATTGATTCTCAGCTTTTCACTCCGAAAATCGTTCTTTCTGAGATTTCCAAATGGAAAAATCAGCTTCTTTCTCATAAGGACGTTGAGGGAAAATACGAGGATATCAGATTAAAGACCATTTCAGAGCTTTATACTATATATCAGGAACGGCTTAAAAAAGCAAATGCAGTTGATTTCGATGATATTATTATGCTTACCGTCCGCCTTTTTGAAGAAAACGATGACGTAAGAGAATTCTATCAGAATAAATTCAAATACGTCCTTGTCGACGAATATCAGGACACAAACTACGCCCAGTATATGCTTTGCAAGTTTTTCGCAGATAAATATAAAAATATCTGCGTTGTTGGTGATGATGACCAGAGTATTTATAAATTCCGCGGGGCAACCATAGAAAATATACTTAATTTTGAAAAGAATTATAAAGATACTCAGGTAATCCGACTTGAGCAAAACTATCGTTCAACGAAAAATATTCTTAGCGCTGCGAATAACGTTATAGATAATAACAGAATGCGAAAAGGCAAAACCCTCTGGACAGAAAACGAATTAGGAGAGAAGATAACTGTTTTCGAATCTCTTGACCAGACGGAAGAGGCGATGTATCTTTCTCAGGTTATTCAGAATATGGTATCAAGCGGAGAAAGAAATTATAAGGATTTTGCAGTTTTATATAGAACAAATGCTCAGTCTGCCTCGGTAGAAACGGCTTTTGTTAAAAGTGGAATTCCTTATCGACTTATCGGCGCACATAAATTCTACGATAGAAAAGAAATCAAGGATATGCTTGCATATCTTTCCGTTATAAATAATCCTCACGATGACGTGAGATTAAAAAGAATAATAAACGAGCCGAAACGAAGCATAGGAAAAGCAACGATTGACCTTGTTGAAATCCTTGCAAATAGTCTTGAATGCAGTATGTATCAGGTTATTTCCGAGTGCGAGGAATATGAAATTCTTCAAAAAGTAAAAACAAAGCTTATTGATTTTAGAGATATGATAGAGAGATTCTCTGAGTATAATAGGGGAATGTCTTTATCTTCGTTGTTTACTTCTGTTTATTCCGAAACGGGATATGAAAAAATGCTTATTACGGATAAGGATCCATCTGCAAAAGAAAGAATCGAGAATATCGGTCAGCTTCATTCAAATATAGTAGAATATGAGAGCAGCGCTCAGACGCCGTCACTTTCTGAATATCTTGAAGAGGTTTCCCTTTTCACTGATATTGATAACTTTGATGCAGGGGAGAACGCCGTTGTGGGAATGACTATTCACGGAGCAAAAGGACTTGAATTCCCCGTAGTTTTCGTAATCGGTATGGAGGAAAATCTTTTCCCGAGTTCAATGTCTGTTCTTTCTGAAACAGAGCTGGAAGAGGAACGCCGCCTTGCCTACGTTGCTTATACCAGGGCAAAAAGTCAGCTTTATTTAACCAGAGCAAGTCAACGGCTTATGTTTGGTAAAACCTCCGTTAACCCTGTTTCAAGATTTGTTACGGAAATTCCATCGGATTTGAAGCACGAATGCAGAAGCAAGCGACTTTCAACCTCATCTTCATTTGGAAACTTTGAAATCGATTCTAAAATTAACGAACAGGCAACTAAAAGCTCTCTTTCAAGCCAGACAACAACAAACAAGACCGATTATAAAGTAGGAGAGAGAGTTTCTCATGCTACCTTTGGAGAGGGAATGATAATCTCAATGACACCAATGGGAAACGATATTCTTATGGAAATTGCTTTCCCCGTTGGAACTAAAAAGGTTATGGCAAACTTTGCAAAGCTCAAAAAGATATAATGAAATAGGTGCCACAAGGTTGATTCTTGTCACCTTAAGGTGAATTATGGATAAAAAAGAAATAAAAAAAGATCTTAATAGATTATATATTTGCTTTTCCTTTGTAGTTATTCTGATGATAATAATAAGCATTTTGTATTCTCTTGTGCTTGGTATTGTTATTTCTCCGAGCATATACCGGAATTTAGATCTAATAGAAACCACCTTTGGAGATAGAAGTCCCACCAACGCTGAACTTTTAGAGCTTCTTTTTGGAGTAGAGATAGCAGACATATCTATTCAGTTAGCTCAGGTGGTAGTCAGCATAGCTACTTTTTCTATAGCTTTTTTAATATATTATTTCATCGCCATACAAGGAAAGCATAGCATCAAGAATTATTGTCTTATAAAAAAGCCGAATAAAAAAGGATGGATATCCGATATTTTTATCTGCTATTTTATAATGTTTGCGGTAAATTATTTCCAGTCTGTTTTTTTTGAATTTCTCGGCAAGGTGGGGATAAAAATTGATGACGTTCCCATTGATGCGCCGAAAACCTTAATAGGAACTATAATTTCCTTTATCGCACTTTGCGTTCTGCCGGCAGTTTTAGAAGAACTTGTTTTCAGAGGAAGCGCTTTCGGTGCCTTGAAAAAATACGGAGGATTTGCTTTTATTTTTATTTCTTCCATTTCATTTTCTTTGATGCATAGTAGAATAGCTCAGTTCCCATTTGCTTTAGCAGGCGGAATTATCATTAGCTATTTATGCCTCAAATATAATTCGATAATAGTATGCATGATATTTCATTTTACGAGCAACTTTTTATCATTCATTCAGCTTGTTTTAAATGAAAGAGGACCTTTTCTTTCTAAAATCGGAATGATGATACCATTTTTGTTTGCTGTTACGGGACTTTTATTTTTCTTTGTAAAATGCAATAAGGGATTTGACTTAAAAGATGAGGGAAAGGGATTAAAACCGTCTGAAATAGCCAAAATAATGCTCACAAGTGGTGGTTTTTACGGTTTTTTAATTTGCTGCATTATATCAACTGCAGTAAATAAAATCTGGGCTTAAAAATATGGATTATATGAAAAGAGCAATCCAACTTGCAGAACTTGCGCAGAACGAGGGAGAAGTCCCCGTAGGATGCGTAATAGTATGCGATGATAAAATAATTGCCGAAGGATATAATAAGAGAGAACAAAATAAAAACGCTCTTCATCACGCCGAAATAGAGGCCATAGATAAGGCCTGCAAATATCTTGGTTCCTGGCGACTTGATAACTGCGATTTATACGTGACTTTAGAACCGTGCCCCATGTGTGCAGGTGCGATTTTGAACGCTCGGATAAGAAGGGTTTACTATGGTTGCCGTGACGAAAGAATGGGTTGCTGCGAAAGTCGAGAAAACTTCTTTAAAGGGCAGTTTGATTCCAATACCGAAATTTACGGGGGATTCTCCGAGGAAAGATGCAAAGAAATTATTAAAAACTTTTTTAAAAAATTAAGATAATAAGAATTTAAAAAATTTTAATATCTTATTTGAATAATTTTCATAATAGAGTGTTAAAATATAATCAGAAGCGAGGAGAGAAACCTCAGCTTCAATTAATCCCCCTCCTATAACCATATACCCAACCGCTTGGGCAGTTCATTTAATTGAACTGCCCATATTTTTTATTAAAGATAATAGATTCCGCAAAAAAATTATGTTATAATAAGAATATCAAAATTTCAGGGGGAAGTTATGGAAAGCTTAAAACTATCTTTTGATGCAGTTATGCCTATTTTTATTCTTATGGCGCTGGGCTACCTTATTAAACGACTGAACTTATGCGATAAAAAGAGCTTTGATGCGATGAATAAGCTTGTTTTCAAGATTTTTTTGCCCACGCTTTTATTTTATAATATTTATAAGGCGGAGTCGGCAACTGTTATCGATGTCAAGCTTATGAGCTTTACAGTTATAACGGTTCTTGCTATTACCATAATCGGCTATTTTTGCACTATCTGGACCACGAAGGATAATTCCCGTCGGGCAATAGTATGGCAGAGTATGTTCCGTGCTAACTATGCGATTTTGGGAATACCTCTTGTTACGTATATCTGCGGCGAAAATTCAGGAGCGTTAACTTCTTTTATGGCGGTTATAATCGTTCCGCTATTTAATATTCTTGCAGTAATCTCTCTTAGCAGATTCGGTTCAAAAAACGAGAAAATAAATATTCCTTCTATTTTGAAAGGAATAATAACAAACCCTCTTATTATAGGGTCAACAATCGGCCTTATATTCTTCTTCTTTAAATTAGAGCTTCCCGTTGTTTTGGAGAAATCCGTAAAAAATATTTCTTCCGTTGCAACGCCCCTTGCTTTGATAGCTCTTGGTTCGGAATTTGTTTTCACGGATATAAAAGGATACGTAAAAGAGATTATCGTTTCCGTTTCGGCGCGGCTTATTGTTGTTCCTCTTATTGGACTTAGTCTTGCTATTCTTATGGGATTTCGAGGAGAGGCCCTTGCCTGCCTTATGATTGCCTTTGGATCGCCTCTTTCGGTTTCATCCTTTGCAATGAGTCAGCAGATGGGAGCAGACGAGAAACTTTGCGCGCAGACTATAGTGATTTCTTCTGCTTTTTGCCTTGTTACTTTGTTTTTATGGATATTCCTTTTAAGCTATCTGAAATTATTTTAAAAAAGTCGAAAAAAGGTATTGACTTTTAAGTTTTTGGGTATATAATTATAACTAATTTAAAAATTATATAATATTTTAGCTAAGTGAAGTGTGTAGGAGAAAGGCGTATGCCTTGCCGAAGGAGTAATGCTCTCAGGCGCGGAAGCATAGACTGCCCACGGATAGCGCTCCGGAGAAGTCCCCTTGAATAATCGAGAAAAGGATGCCGAAGGTGTAAAACTCTTTTTGAGTTAATCTCTCAGGCAAAAGGACGGAGAAAAAGTTTTTTTATGACTTTTTATGCGGAGTTTTATATTTATAAAACTTCGCATTTTTTACTTTATTTAGCCAAAAAACGGGAGGTATTCTCATGTCGAAATTTTTAGAAAATCTAACAGATTACAACAAAGTAATCAATGACTTTGTATGGGACTATGGTCTTTATCTGCTACTTGCAGTAGGTGTTATAATGACTATTATAACAGGCGTATTCCAGATAACTCATATCGGTCATTGGTTCTCTCAGACTATTGGAAAAATCTTTAAAAAAGACGTTTCCGGCCATGTAAAAGGAAAATCAATTTCTCAGTTTCAGGCACTTTGCACTGCTCTTGCAGCGACTATCGGCGTTGGTAATATCGCAGGTGTTGCAGCAGCAATAGTTACCGGTGGTCCCGGTGCAGTATTCTGGATGTGGATAGCAGCATTCTTCGGAATGATGACTAACTACTCCGAAAACGTTCTAGGTATTTTCTATCGCAGAAAAAATTCCGATGGCGAGTGGTCAGGCGGTGCGATGTATTATCTTCAGGATGGTCTTGGAAAATTCAAAGGTTGCAAATATATCGGTAAAATTCTTGCAATACTATTCTCAATTTTCTGTATTCTTGCATCATTTGGTATCGGTGCTATGGGCCAGATTAATAAAATCGTTGTTAATATGGTTTCCGCATTTGATATTCCTGCTTTATCATCAAATATTCTTTATGACGGAATTTCACTATATCACGTAATTATCGGTATTATCCTTGTTGTTATTGCAGCTCTTATTATCCTTGGCGGTCTTAAGAGAATTGCAAACTTTGCGGAAAAAGTTGTTCCTGTAATGGTTGTATTATTCGTTATAGGTTCACTTGTTATAATTGGCGTTAACTTTGATGCCATTGGCGTAGCTTTCAAATCAATCTTCAAATATGCATTCACAGTTCCTGCAGCACTTGGTGGTGTTGGCGGTATCGTAGTAAAAGATATCGTTACAAAAGGTTGTAAGAGAGGCGTATTCTCAAACGAGGCAGGTCTTGGTTCATCGGTTATGGTTCATTCAAATTCAAACGTTGTTGAACCCGTAAAACAGGGCCTTTGGGGTATCTTCGAAGTATTCGCTGATACGATGGTAGTCTGCACTATGACTGCACTAGTTGTTTTAACTTCAGGCGTTATCAATCTTGATACAGGTGCTCTCACAATTCCAGGCGCAGAAGATGCAACTCTTGTTGCAAAAGCGTTTGCAGGCGTATTTGGAATCTGGGGCGAAAGATTTATCGCTATTGCAATCTTGTTATTCGCTTTTACTACCGTTCTTGGTTGGGACCACTACGGTTCAAAAGCATGGGAATATCTATTCGGTGAAAAAACCACTACTTTATATAGAATTATTCATCTTGTTATGATTATGTGTGGTGCACTTTTAACGTCATCTCTTGCATGGGATATCTCAGATACATTCAACGGACTTATGATGGTGCCTAACCTTATAGGTGTTCTTGCCCTTTCGGGACTTGTTGTTAAGATAACGCGAAACTACATAGACAGAAATCTTAAAAAGAAAGATATAAAACCAATGCTTTCTGTATTCCCTGAAATTCAGGAAGAACAAGAGAAAAAATTATAATAAACATTAAAGACAATTTCATTAAATGAAATTGTCTTTTTTTCTGGGAGATGGTATAATTAAAGCATAATAAAAAAAGAGGATATATTTATGAATATCAGAAAAGCAGATATAAATGATTTAAATTCAATACTAAGAGTTTATGAAATAGCTCGGGAATATATGCGAAAAACCGGCAACCCGAACCAATGGGGAAATGATAAACCCAAAAAAGAACAACTACTTGACGATATAAGAAAAGGCGAACTTTTTGTCGGCGAAGATGAAAAAGGGGATATACCCTTTGTTTTTGCTTTTATATTAGGGGAGGATCCTACCTATTCCTATATTGAAAATGGCAGTTG
>JAFZHO010000139.1 GCA_017554835.1 Clostridia bacterium | reverse complement strand
TCAGTCCTCAAGAGATTTAAGAAAATCAAGACTCTTTTTAGCGCATTCAAGTGCAGTCATACCGGGGGTGGGGTTATCCTGCTCAACGATTAACCATTTGATATTTGATTCTTTTGCAGTATCAATAATCTTTTTAAAATTCTGCACACCATAACCGACCGGGCGTTGCTCAAACGCTCCGTCGGTTTTTTTCTTTTGGTCATCGTCAATTCCAATAAGGTTATACATATTTTCCCCACGTCTGCCGACGAAGTCTTTAACGTGAAGAAGCTCGGAACGGTCTGCGTATTTTTTAATGTATTTGCAAACGTCTTCACCACCAACGGTTACCCAGCAGGAATCAAGCTGAGTCTGAAGAGATTCGGCAGGGATTGAATCATAGATTATATCAAGAAGATATTTGCCCTCGTATTTTGAAAACTCAAAATCGTGGTTATGGTAACCGAGCTTCATTCCAAGTTCTCTCGCTTTTTTTCCAAGAGCAGTTACCTTTTCAACCATTTCGGGGAAGAGAGGGTTACCGGGACAGTAATCGTTCGTGATATAAGGGATAACAACGTATTTACAACCCAAATCCTTATACGTTTCTAAAATATTTTCTTTAGTTAAAAGGTCCTGGAAAGGAACGTGAGCAGAGATTATAGTAAGTGAAAGTTCCTCGCACCATTTTTTAACGTCTTCGGGAGAGTTGCCGTAAAGTCCTGCAAATTCAACTCCGTCATAGCCCATTTCCTTAATTTTTTTTAAAGTTCCGTAAAAATCTTCATTGGCTTCTTCTCTGAGAGAATAAACCTGAATAGCAACAGGATATTTCATATTATTTCTCCTTAAATCTCCGGGATTTCAATCTCAACTTCGCGACCTAATTCGCTTGAGCGGAAAATACCATCAATAATTGCCTGATTATAGATGATTTCGCTTGTTGGAACGGGAGCTTTGCCGTTTGTGATTACTGCGTCAAGGAATGAACGGATTTTAAGGTCGAATAGATTTGGAGTAGCAGGAAGAAGAGGAATAACCGTTTCGACGGGTTTTCCTGCAACGTCGTGATATAGGGTCATTGGTTTATCAAAGGAGCCGTTCCAACAGTCAGTTGAAGGAATTCTTAGAGCGCCTTTTGTTCCGAAGATTATGGTATCACCTGGAGTATCAACGTGCATATACCATGCAATACGGAAATCAAGAATTATATCGCCTTCAAGGCGGATATAAGCAGATGCAAAATCATCAACGCTGAATTTTTTAGCGCATTCGGGTTTTCCTACCTCGGAATATGCTTCGGGAGTTTTTCCGAAATAGTCTGTTGCACGGCCTGTAACAGTGATTGGTTTCGGGTTTCCAAGAGCGTTCATAACAAGGTCGATAGAATAGCATCCGATATCGCCAACTGCGCCAAGACCTGCTTTATCGTTTTCGATAAATGTTTCAGACCAGCTGACAGGAATACCATGACGGCGGCCGCCACCTGTCTGAACGTAGTAAACTTTTCCAAGTTCGCCTGACTGAACGATTTTTTTGATCATTTGCATATTAGCGTCAAAACGGGGCTGGAAGCCAACGGAAACGATTTTTCCCGATTTCTTTTCTGCTTTGCAGATTTCAACTGCTTCGTCCAAAGTTACAGACATTGGCTTTTCAAGAAGAACGGGAAGTCCGTGCTCAAGGGCATAAACGGTACATTCTTTATGAGTTCTGTTATAAGTGCAAACAGAAACTGCATCAAGATCCATAGTATCTATCATTTCTTTATAATCGGTAAATGCTTTTGCATCAACGCCGTGGTCTTTGAAGAATTTCTCTGCTTTACCGGGGATAAGGTCTGCTCCTGCAACTACTTCAACGTCGGACTGCTTTTTATAGCTTTGTATATGGCTATTTGCAATACCACCTGTTCCGATAAGACCTATACGAAGTTTTTTATCACTTCTGACTTCTTCTTTTGAAGTCATATCAGTAGAAAAATTATTTAAATCAAGTGCCATTTTAATTTCCTCCTATTTTATATAACATACTGCCGCAAATAACGGTAGCTTAATTTTACTGAATCACAAACTCTATCACGGCTTCCCTCAAATGCCTTATCCTCAACCTCAACGCAGGCACAACCGTCAAATCCGATATCGGTCAGAGCAGAAACGAATTTGCCCCAGTTGATATCGCCAAAACCGGGAAGTTTTGGACTCATATATTCAAGAGGGTATGCCATAATTCCAACCTCATCAAGTTTATCCTTATAGATTTTGATATCCTTGAAATGAATATGGAATATTTTATCCTTGAATTCGTAAATAGGTTTAACGTAGTCCATCTGCTGCCAGATAAAATGACTTGGGTCATAGTTTAATCCGAAGTTATCGCTTTTAATAATATCAAACATCTGACGCCATAATTTCGGAGTTGTGAAAAGGTTCTGTCCGCCCGGCCATTCGCTGCGTGTAAATAGCATTGGACAGTTTTCAATAGCGATTTTAACGCCTTTTTCCTCAGCGTATTTTATAATAGGTGGCCAGATTTCTTTAAATAAATCAAGATTTTCTTCAACGGTTTTGGTCTGGTCTCTGCCGATGAAGGTTGTTACCATATTTATTCCCATAAGAGAACTCATGTTGATAACTTTTTTGAGATGGGATATATTCTCTTCTCTTTTTTCTATATCACCACTCATATTATTGGGATAAAAAGCAAGGGAAGAGATAGTGATTTTTCTATCCTTGCAGTATGCTTTTATATAGTTTATGTATTCCTCTGAGGTATTTGAAACGTCGATATGACTCACTCCTGCATATCGGCGCTCTGCATCGCCTCTTGGCCAACAAGCCACTTCCACGCAATCGTATCCGGTTTTTGAAAGATGGTCAATCATTTCCTCAAAAGAAAAGCCATCATAAATTGCACTAACAACACCTAACTTCATTTTTATCGCTCCTTATTTTATCTATTAATATTCTGACCTTATGGCAAAGGTCAGATTTTTCTTTATAATCCTCTGAAAAATCATCATAAAAATTGATATAATCATAAAATCGCAAAGCTTCTTTTTCCATTACAAAAGTGCGATCTTTAACGGGGGAGAGAGTTTGAAGAGTTTTTCCTTTCAAAAGATGAATTCCCGTATACATGGAAATAGAATCAATTTTTATACTTCCGTTCTGACCGATTATTTCGCTTCCAAGAGTTGACTGCCCCACTTTGCTATAAGTTAAAGATACTGAAAAATCTTTATATTTAAGTATTATATTCCCCGACATATCAACCCCATTTCCATTATGAAAATGGGAATGAGAAACAACGTCACTTGGCTCGCCGAAAAGATCAATTGCGGCGTAAATACAATAAACACCAAGATCCATAAGCGCTCCACCGCAAAAATCTTTATCAAAAACGGTAAAATATTTTCCCGATAGAAAAGCATCGAGTTTGCTTGAACGCTGAGAAAAATCAATTCTCGCAAGAGAAACAGGAGAGATTTCCTTTATTGCGTTTTTAATAATTTCTCTATCTTCCGTGAAAATGGGCATAATAGCTTCCATATAGATAAGATTATTTTTATCCGCAAGATTTTTAAGAGAAAGATATTCTTTGGCGCTTGTTGTGATAGGTTTTTCGCAAAGAACGTGCTTATTATTCAAAAGAAAAATTTCGCTCTGCTCAACGTGAAGTTTATTTGGCGAAGCGATATAAACTGCATCAATCAAATCGCTTTTTGCCATTTCTTCATAAGAGGTAAAAATATTTTCGCAGTCATATTTTTTACCGAAGGTTTTCCCTCTTTCGTTTGTGCGGGAATATATAGCGGAAACCTTATATTTCTTAGTCAGAAGAGCGGCTTCAAGAAACTGCTCTGTTATAAGACTTGTTCCGATAATTCCAAGGCGAATCATATATTTACCTCGACCATCTGATTAAGTTCGTCGGATTTGAATGCCGCTTCCATAACCTGCATTACTCGGCGCACTTCAGAAAGTTTAACGATAATTTCTTCTTTTCCATCAAGGGCGGCGCAGTAGTTTCTATAAAAATCGTGCACGTCGCTTTCGGGACGGTCAACCTCATATTCGTCAAGAGTAAGCTCATCTCTCGGAGCCATGGTTTTTGTTATTCCTGCCGCGTTCTGAACAGGGGTAACGTCTTTTTCTATCCAGGCAGTAAGTTTTGCCACGTGGGCTTTATGGCGCCAGTCGCTTATAATAGCGCTTCCCTCTTTGCACTGCATATAAAAACGGGGAAGGGGAAGGAAGTTATATGTTCCAACCTCTACGTAGGCGGTTTTTCCATCCTCGAAAAAGATATTAAGTTTGAAACCATCATCAACTTCGCTATTTGTTATATGAGAGCAGGTGCAGAAAATACGGGAAATTTTGCCCTTGCATATCTGAAGAATCTGGTCAATAAGATGAACTCCCCAGTCAAGAATCATTCCGCCACCGTGCTCTTTTTCGCATCGCCAGTCGCTTGGGATTCCTCTTGAACCGTGGATACGGGATTCAATATTGATTAATTCGCCAATTTCTCCGCTCTCGGCGATTTTTTTCATTGCAAGAAAGTCAACGTCCCATCGTCTGTTCTGATGGACTGAAAATAACTTTTTATTTCTGACAGAAGCATCTATCATTTCATCAAGGGCGGAAACAGACATTTCAACAGGTTTTTCGCAGATAACGTTTTTGCCTGCATTAAGGGCAGAAACTACCTGCTCTTTATGAACGTCGTTTGGAACTGCAATAAGAACTATATCAACGGTTTCATCTTTTAAAACCTCTTCAAAAGAATTATAAACCTTTATGCCGTTATTTCTTGCCGCGTCGCATCTTGCGCTTTTTATATCATAAATTCCCGCAAGAGAAACAACGTCACTATTTAATATCTGAGAACAGTGCCAGGACCCCTGACCACCGTATCCTATAACTGCAACTTTTTTCATTTTTATTCCTCCATAGGTTTTTTAACTTCGGGACAAATAATTTCTTTTATTCTATAAACGGGCTTTGCCCAGTGAATAGCATTTTTGATTACTCTGAGTATCTGCTCGTTGTGGTATGTAGGGCAGGTTTCGTGACCGGGTTGGAAATAGAATACTCTGCCGTTTCCTCTCTGATAGCAGCATCCGGAACGAAAAACCTCTCCACCTTCAAAATTGCCAATAAAAACGAGTTGGTCCGGTTCGGGAATTCCAAATGGCTCGCCGTAGGTCTCTTCGCAGTCAAGTTTTATAAATCTATCTATCCCCTGAGAAATAGGATGGGCGGGGTTAATATTCCATATAAGTTCATAATCCCCATCTTCACGCCAGGTCAGATTGCAGGGCGTTCCCATTAAAGACATAAATGGTTTTGAAAAATGGGCAGAATGAAGAAAAATTGCACCCATTCCTTTATGGACACTCTCGCAAACGTTTTTTGCAATTTCGTTTGGAACCTCGTGGTGCTTAAGATGGCCCCACCAGATAATAACGTCAGTCTTATCAAGGACCTCTTTGGTTAGATCGGTTATATTATCCAGAGTAAAAGTTGAGATTTTTATCTTTTCATCCTGAAGATAATTCTTTAATGCCATATGAATTCCCTCAGGATAAATTTTTCTCACGTTTTCATCGGTTTTTTCGTGAACAAATTCGTTAAAAATAGTTACGTTTATCATATAAATCACCCTGATAATATTTTACATTGACTGACAATTTTATTCAAGACATTACTATAACAAAATATAGACAAATATTGCACTTTATAAATAAAAAAGATTAAATTGCAAATAAATATAATAAATAACTTTTAACTATTGATTATAATATATTTTTAGTGTAAAATATTATGGTCAGGAAAGGTCATATAATGAAACTTTTTGTTGACACAGCAAACGTAGAAGAAATTAAAAAAGCCAACGATTTAGGAGTTATTTCGGGAGTAACCACCAACCCGTCTCTTATTGCAAGAGAGGGGCGGGATTTTATAGAGGTTATAAAGGAGATTGCATTAATCGTTGATGGTCCCATTTCTGCCGAGGTTATTTCTCTCCAAGCGGATAAAATGATCGAGGAAGCTCTGAAGCTTTCGAAAATTCATAAGAATATCGTTATAAAAATTCCAATGTGTTCAGAGGGATTAAAAGCAGTTAAAAAACTTTCGGAACTTGGAATAAAAACTAATGTAACCTTGATTTTCTCGGCTTCTCAGGCACTTTTGGCAGGCTTGGCAGGAGCAAGCTACGTCAGTCCCTTTTTAGGCAGAGTTGATGATGTAGGTTGGGATGGATTTATTCTGATTGAGGATATTTCTGGGATTTTTAAAACCCACGGCATAAAAACCCAAATAATTGCCGCATCGGTGCGCCATCCTGTTCACGTTATAAATGCTGCAAAAAAAGGCGCTCATATTGCAACTGTCCCTTATAAAATTATTGAACAAATGGTATCTCATCCTTTGACCCAAAAAGGAATAGATGCTTTTTTAAAAGATTGGGAGAGTGTTCCCAAATAAAAAACGGAAAGGTTTGAAAAGAAATGAAAGAATTTAACCCCGAATACCTTAAAAAAGTGGCTAACGACATCAGAAAAGGCGCCGTTACCGCTGTTTATAAGGCAAAAAGCGGACATCCCGGTGGGTCTTTATCCATAAGTGATGTTCTTGCTTATCTTTATTTTTGCGAAATGAATGTAAACCCAAATAATCCAAAAGATCCGGATAGAGATAGATTCGTTCTTTCAAAAGGGCATACTGCACCTGCTCTATATGCTACTTTGGCATTGAAAGGATATTTTGGAACTGATGAACTTTTAAAACTTCGTCAGCTTAATGCAATGCTTCAGGGCCATCCTGATATGAAGCATATTCCCGGCGTTGATATGACTACGGGTTCTTTAGGCCAGGGCATTTCTGCTGCCTGCGGAATGGCTCTTTCTGCAAAGATTTCCAATAAGAATTATAACGTTTATGCTGTGCTTGGCGATGGCGAAATTCAGGAAGGTCAGGTTTGGGAAGCGTTTATGTTTGCAAATCATTATAAACTTTCAAATCTTTGCGCTTTTATTGATAATAATAATCTTCAGATAGATGGTCCTGTTGATGAGGTTATGTCTCCATACCCCATTGATGAGAAATTAAAAGCATTCGGTTTTAACGTAATTGTTATCGATGCTCATTCACTTGAAGAAATCAAAAATGCGGTTGAAGCTTTCAAGGCAGAAAAAGATAGACCTACTGCAATCATTATGAAATCCGTAAAAGGTAAAGGCGTTTCATTTATGGAAAATAACGTTTCCTGGCACGGCGCTGCACCAAACGAGGAGCAGTATAATATTGCAATGGCAGATCTTGAAAAAATCGCGAAAGAATTGGAGGCATAATCATGAATAAGGAAAAATTAATAGCAACAAGAGAAAGCTACGGTAAAGCTATAACCGAGTTATGCTCCAAATATGAGGATTTGGTAGTTTTGGATGCTGACCTTGCAGCAGCAACAAAGACCGGAGTTTTTAAAGCAAAATACCCCGAAAGATTTTTTGACTGCGGTATCGCAGAGGCAAATATGATAGGCGTTGCGGCAGGCCTTGCTTCAACGGGCAAAATTCCCGTTGCAAGTTCGTTTGCAATGTTTGCAGCAGGAAGAGCATTTGAGCAGGTCAGAAACTCCGTTGGTTACCCAAAACTTAACGTTAAAATCTGCGCAACTCATGCAGGCCTTTCCGTTGGTGAAGATGGCGCAACCCATCAGTGTAACGAGGATATTGCTCTTATGAGAACTATTCCCGGAATGACTGTTATCTGTCCTTGCGATGACCTTGAAACAAAATACGCAGTAAAAGCCGCACTTGATACAAAAGGTCCTTTCTATATCAGATTATCCCGTCTTGCATCTGCTCAGATTAACGAAGAGGGATACCAGTTCAAACTTGGCAAAGGCGTTACAGTAAGAGAGGGTAAAGATATTACCATTATCGCAACGGGTCTTATGGTTGAGAGAGCTCTTGATGCAGCAGAAGAACTTTCAAAAGAAAACATAGATGCAAGAGTTATCAATATCCATACTATTAAACCTATTGACGAAGAAATTATTATAAAAGCCGCAAAAGAAACAAAAGGCATCGTAGTTGCAGAGGAACATAGCAAAATCGGTGGCTTAACCAGCGCCGTATGCGACGTTTTATGCAAAAACTGTCCAACAAGAGTTGAGAGCGTAAGCGTTAACGATGAATTTGGTATGTCAGGCCCTGCAAAACAGGTTCTTGATTTCTACGGATTAAATTCAGAAAATATAATTGCTAAAGCAAAAGAAATTCTTAAATAAAAAATTAATTTTCACCACCGCATCTGAAAAGGTATTTAACTTTACAGATGCGGTGAGAATTATTTTTGGCAGGAGGGAGAAAAAATGGAGTTATCTTCAAAAAGGCCATTGATTACGGGGGATTTTATTCAACCGGGGTTATGCGATTTATGGACGCAGGAAGTCTGGAATAATCATTTTGATGAGCTTTTGGAAGCGGGAATGGATACTTTTATTATTCAGTGGATAGCCACTACTCCAAACGGCGTTCTTAATAAAGCCCATTATCCTGCCAAATTAGAAAACCGGGAAAAATCCGAAACCTATGAAAATTCCCATATGCTTGAAAAATGTCTGAAAGCCGCGGAAGAAAGAGGCATAAAGGTTTATGTCGGGCTGAATTCTGCACCAGAATGGTGGTCCAAGGGGATTTATGATAGGGACTGGAACATTATGCAATCTGAGATAGGAAACGAGGTTGCTACTGAAATTTATAATCTTTATAAGAAAAAATACCCAAATGCCCTGGCAGGATTTTATTGGTGGTTTGAGATGTATAACGGTATGGGCGGAAAAGAAGAATCCTTTGCCGAAATGATAAATATTATCCTCAATTATTTAACAAAGCTTGATAGTAGTATGCCCTTTGTTGTTTCGCCCTTTGTCAGAAGAACGACTTCGGTGGAAAAAACTTTGGAGGAGTGGAAAAAATTCTTCTCCCTGGCAAGATTTCGAAAAGGCGATATCTTCACTATGCAGGATGCAATTGGTGCAGGGCATATGGATATAGAGCTTCTTGACGGATATTTTGATGCTATAAAAAAAGCGGCAGACACTAACAAAAACGTGAATTCTGGGCAAATAACGAGGTCCATATCCGTGCAAAATGGTGCGCATCTCCACTGCCGAGAATAGTTCAGCAGCTTAATATAACTGATAAATACGTAACAAAGCACGTATGCTTTTCCTATTCTCATTATTATGCAACGGTGAGAAAAAAACCGGGAAATTACCACGAAAAATATCTTGATTATAAAAATAACGGCATTATTGCCGAGGATTAAAATTCAGGAGGGAAAATATGAAACGTATTATGGCCTTGGTTCTGGCAATTATTATGATTCTTGGATGCATAAGCACAATTTTATTTGCAACTGCAAGTGCAAAGGAATCCACCTTTACAGACGTTATGGGAACTGTATCTGAATGGGCAAACGTTTATATCGAAAAAATGGTTGACCGCGGTATTCTTGATGGTATCGGCGGAGGAAAATTCAACCCGGAAGGACTTCTTACGAGGGAGCAATTCGCAAAGGTTCTTGTTCTTGGAATTCCAAAAGAGGATAAGGGAATTACATCGGAGTTTTCCGACGTTGTTTCAGGCTCCTGGTATGAGGAATTTGTTAAAAAAGCAGTTTCAACAGGAATTATGAAAGGGTATAGCAAGGAAGAATTTGGCGTTTCAGATAGTATTAAAAGATGCGATATGGCCCTTGGAATTGCCCGTCTTGATAAAACCGACGAGGAACTAAAAACGTATGCAGATAAAATCCCTGCTACCGTTGAGGATAGGGATACTATTCCTGATTATGCAAAAGGCGCAATGGGATATTGCTACGAAAAAGGCATTTTTTCAGGGGATGAAAAGGGCAATTTCAAACCCTTTGATAACACAACAAGAGCCCAGATAGCAAAGGTTATTTGCGTATATCTTGAAAATGCGGAAAAAGAGATAACTTCAGAAATTACAGAAGAGATAACCTCAGAGATTACGGAAGAGATAACCTCTGAACCTTCAGACGAGATAACCTTTGAACCTACTTCCGAGGTTTCAGAAGAAAAGGAGGAAAAACCTTCACGACCTTTGATAACAGGTGACTTCATTCAGCCGGGGCTAAGCGCTAGCTGGTCTCAGACTCGTTGGAATAATCATTTTGATGAGCTTTTGGAAGCAGGGATAGATACATTTATTATCCAGTGGATAGCAGAGACACCAAACGGCGTTCTTACTACTGCCTATTATCCTGCAGAATTATCAGGATACCGCAGGATCTGATTGATGGAGCGGCGCATTTCCGGATCTGCCTGCTTCAAAATTCTTTTTACCACATTGGCAGGCATTTCTTCGATCAAAGCTGCTGCATCGTCAGCATAAAGCTCGTCGACAACTTCTTTCAGCTCGTTATCGGAAAAGGTGCGGATCAGCATTTCCTGATCTTCCGGCTCCATTTCCACAAAGGTTTCTGCCGCCAGTTCCTTGGGGAGTAAACGGAATAATAGCGGTAGGCCACTTTCCTCTACATTGGAGAAAATCGCCGCAATATCCGCCGGGTTCATTGTCACAAGAATATCCCGCAAGGTGGCATATTTCTTTTCGGCCAGCATTTTTTCGATGGCCTTTTCCATAATTTCAAATCGTTCTTGCAATCAGGGTCTCCTCCTTCACTGAAAAGTGAAGCCCTCACCCGGCAAGAGATAGACAAACACCGGGAAACGGCTTCTTAAATTGGGTACTTCGACCGGGTATACTACCAGAATCCATGGTGTTTCTCCTTTCGCATATAGTTACTCCTATTTTATACCCAAAGGGGCTATCTGTCAATCTTTCGGTGTTCACAAAAAAATATGCATTTTGTTTGCAAACCCTTCACCACTTATTCAAAGTCGCCTCTTATAATTTAAACCATAAGGTGACCAATGATAGCACCGCCAACAAAACCGTCGGTTCTATCATTGGTTACTTTAGATAACCAAATTACCTCTCTTCTTTTTATCTAAGACCCCGAAGAAAATGGCCTGCCTGCTACGGCAGGTCATTTTCATATACCCGTTGCAATTTTAAAGGGAAAGTGGTAAAATAAACCTAATTTATTCAGGAGGCGTAACTATGATAAGACGATTGGCCCGAAGCATTCGGGAAT
>JAFZHO010000138.1 GCA_017554835.1 Clostridia bacterium | reverse complement strand
AGTATTTAATTGTACGAACCATTTGGCTTGTGTAGCTGTTTTCGTTGTCGTACCAAGAAACAACCTGAACTTCATAAAGGTCGTCAGCAATTTTAGCAACCATAGTCTGAGTAGCATCAAATAGAGAACCGTATTTCATTCCGATAACGTCAGAAGAAACGATTGGATCAGTATTATAACCATAAGACTCAGAAGCAGCAGCTTTCATAGCAGCGTTGATTCCGTCAACAGTTACGTCAGTTCCTTTAACTACTGCAGTAAGAATAGTAGTTGAACCAGTTGCAACAGGAACACGCTGAGCAGAACCGATAAGTTTGCCGTTAAGCTCAGGAATAACAAGACCGATAGCTTTTGCAGCGCCTGTTGAGTTAGGAACGATATTTGCAGCACCTGCTCTAGCTCTTCTCATATCGCCTTTTCTATGAGGACCGTCAAGAATCATCTGGTCACCGGTATAAGCATGGATAGTAGACATAATACCGGACTGGATAGGAGCGTATTTGTTAAGAGCGTCAGCCATAGGAGCCAAGCAGTTAGTAGTGCAAGATGCAGCAGAAATGATAACGTCTTCTTTAGTAAGAGTATTTTCGTTTACTGAGAAAACGATAGTTTTAAGGTCGTTACCTGCTGGAGCAGAAATAACAACTTTTTTAGCACCTGCATCGATATGAGCCTGAGATTTATCTTTAGAGCAGTAGAAACCTGTGCACTCAAGAACAACGTCAACACCGATTTCGCCCCAAGGAAGTTTAGAAGCATCTGCTTCTTTATAGATTGTTAGAGTTTTTCCGTCAACTGTGATAGTGTTAGCTTCGTCATCAGCTTCAACAGTATGAAGGTTTTCGCCGATTCTTCCGCAATAACCGCCCTGAGCAGTGTCATATTTTAGAAGGTCAGCAAGCATAGAAGGTTTAGTTAAGTCGTTGATTGCAACGATTTCATATCCCTCTGCACCAAACATCTGTCTGAAAGCCAAACGGCCGATACGGCCAAATCCGTTAATAGCAACTTTTACTGCCATAAGTATTACCTCCGTAATTTAAATAAATTTTAACAGTTATATTTTATACCATATTTTAATTTTTTGCAATAGAGATTGTCAAAAATTTAACCTTATTTTGAAATATTTCCGTTTTACACATAGAGATTTTTGTTTTTTTCTATTTTTTGTTGATTTTTGATAATTATACATATAAAATATCATTAAGGTGATTAAAATGATTTTAGATAAAGAGCTTTCCAGCAAATTCCAGAACGCAGGCGCCGTTAATATTCAGTTCAATATGAAAACAAAAAAATCCACTGTTATTTATTCAACGGATTCTATCTGCAAGGATATAACGATTAACTATATAGAAAAAAACCACTCCGCCATAGAAAATAAATTCCGTCAAAAAACCTGCTCGATTTATTCCGATAATATCGCAAATAAAAATATATCCGTATATATCACTATAATCCCGGTTTTTTGCAATGATGAAATCGAAACCTTATGCGTTTTTTCGGATTTTACAAAAAATTTCTTTTCTCATGACGAACTTGGAAATCTTCTTTCAATGTCGAACCACGATATACTTAACTGTCTTTCCGTAATTAGCATGGCAAACGACCGTATATTAAAAGATAGCGACGAGAAAATCCAACACTATTCAAGCATAATTAAAGATAATATTTATAAAACCATTAAATATACAAATAACACGCGAGACCTTATTTCCCTTTATCTTGGCAAAAAAGATAAAACTCTCATAAACACCGAGCTATCCTCTTTCGTTAAATCTCATTATAACGAAATTGGTAATCTTATTAAAGATGTTGAATTTGAGTTCAAAAAAGACGAAATCTGTTTCGCTATGATAAATTCGCCTCTTTTATCAAGCGCTTTATTAAATATTTTTTCCAACGCAGTGAAATATAAAACAAAAGATTCAAAAATTTTTGTTTCCTTTGAAAAAACCTATACCTACGCAAAAATCATTATTTCAAATCAGGTTGACTGCCAGGATATGCAAAATATAAAAAAGATTTTTGACTACGGATATACCACCGCCGACGGCGAGAATATAAAAGGTAGTGGTCAGGGGCTTTATCTCGTCAAAAAAATTGCTCAGTATCACGATGGAAAAGTCTCAGCAAAAATTAAGGACGGGCTTTTCTCAATAACTTTGTCTCTTCCTAAATCAAATATTAAACTTAATCGCCTCTCATCCTATCAGACCGCATTTAATATTGCCCATATCAGAGCTTATTTTGATAAAATGTAATAAAAAAGACCTTGGATAAAATCCAAGGTCTTTTTTAATTAAGAGATGAAACCACTTTTTCAAAAGTCATGTCGGGCTCCGGCATCAATTTTATATTTTTCAAAAATGCAAACAATCTCTTCTATTGCATCAAAATCGGAATATTTTTCATCGGTAATAACTTTTTGAATCTCGGATAGAATTTGTATAGCCGTTGAATCGGCAATCTGAGACGGGTCGATTTCAAAATTATTGATTTGTGAATTTACAAAATCAGAAATATATCTTTTCAGAAGTTCAAGCTTAATATTCATTTTTTACCTCACAAATTAAAAAGTGCGTAGCCGAAGCTACGCACGAAAAATGCATAACCCCGATTATTGCGACATAATCTTAATATTTCACATACAAGTATGTTGAATAGAGTATGCATTTTTACCGAAAGGTAAAAAAACACACTTGTTATAGTGAAATATTATTAAAATTACGTCGCAATTATAGTCTAACATATATTGGAGTTAATTGCAATAAAAAAGCTTTGGAAAAAGAAAGACAAAAAATAAATATTCGCCAGCAAACCGGTCAATCAAGTCCCTGGCTCCCTCTGACGAGGGAGCTGTTGAGCGTTAGCGAAACTGAGGGAGAGAAAATCAAGGTAACATATTCTGTACTTATTCTCTCCCTCCGTCTTTTTGCTACGCAAAAATCCACCTCCCTCGTCAGAGGGAGGCAAGGCATAACTTTCTCTACTTTTTGCTCATCCCTAAATCTCTTTTGAACCATGAGGTTTTCGTTATACAAAAAAGACCTTGGATAAAATCCAAGGTCTTTTTTTAATCAAGAGATGAAACCACTTTTTCAAAATTCGGCTTTGAATAGTCCATAAACTCCTCAGCCGTCCAGAATAGCAGTTGATTAAATATATCGTCTTTCTGAAGAATAACAACGTAATAATATAATCCCGTTTCCTCAATCTCCGATACAAATTCAAGTCGCACCGCCGAAAATTCTTCACCGGTAATAGTCTCCTCGGTAACGACAAGATAGTCTTTTTCAATATTTTCCGCCATTTGTTTTTTTACTCTTGAAGCGTATTCCTTAAGGTCGATTTTATCAACCCTTTCTGATATTACGCCGAGAAACTCGGTATATTCTTTATTTGAAAATACCTTGCTATAAACGGAAGGGTCGGGGTTTTCTATCTCGGTCCAATTTGATGGTATGGAAAAAGATATTTTTTCTGCCGCCATATTAATCACGGAGTCTTTTCCCTGACATCCCGAAAAAATAAAGCAAAAAACAAGCAGCAAAGCCAAAAGCTTTTTCATATTATTATCTCGCTTTCGTGCGGATTTCCTCTTCGATAGTAGCAATAAAGTCCTCAAGAGAAACTGCGCCTTTATCGCCCTCGCTTCTCTTACGAACGCCAACTTCTTTGTTTTCCACTTCCTTGTCGCCCACGATAAGCATATAAGGAACTTTTTCAAGCTGAGCTTCACGGATTTTATAGCCGATTTTCTCGCTTCTGTCATCAACTTCAACTCTGATACCACGGTGGAATAGTTCTTCCTTAACTTCGTAAGCGTAGTCAAGGTGTCTATCTGCGATGGCAAGAATTTTAACCTGAACGGGAGAAAGCCATGTCGGGAATGCTCCTGCATATTTCTCAATAAGAAGAGCAAGAGTTCTTTCATAACATCCTATGGAAGTTCTATGGATAATATACGGATTTTTCTTTTCGCCCTGCTTATCAACGTATTCCATACCGAATTTCTCTGCAAGCATCTGGTCTATCTGGATAGTGATAAGAGTATCCTCTTTACCGTGAACGTTTTTAATCTGGATATCAAGTTTCGGACCATAGAAAGCCGCTTCGCCAATACCGATTTTATAATCGATGCCAAGGTCGTCAAGAATAGTTTTCATAACGCCCTGAGCTTCTTCCCACTGTTCCTCGGTTCCTATATATTTTTCTTTGTCAGCAGGGTCCCACTGAGAGAATCTATAAGAAACGTCTTCGTAAAGGCCAAGAGTTTTTAGCATATATATAGCAAGTTCAAGACAACCCTTAAACTCCTCTTCAAGCTGCTCAGGGGTGCACATTAAGTGTCCCTCTGAAATAGTGAACTGACGAACTCTGATAAGTCCGTGCATTTCTCCCGATGCCTCGTTTCTGAAAAGGGTTGAGGTCTCGTTAAGTCTCATTGGAAGGTCTCTATAAGATCTGCCTCTGTTCAGATATGCCTGATACTGGAACGGACAAGTCATAGGACGAAGAGCGAATACCTCTTTATCCTTTTCTTCATCTCCAAGAACAAACATTCCGTCCTGATAGTGATCCCAGTGACCTGAAAGTTTATATAAATCGCTTTTTGCCATATAAGGAGTTTTGGTTAACTGCCAACCGCGTTTTTGCTCCTCGTCTTCAACCCAACGCTGAAGAGTCTGAATAATTCTTGCTCCTTTTGGAAGAAGAATGGGAAGACCCTGACCGATTAAATCAGAGGTAGTGAAAAGTTCAAGTTCACGACCAAGTTTATTATGGTCTCTTCTTTTTGCTTCTTCAATCATTTCAAGATATTCATCAAGCATAGTGGCTTTTGGGAAAGAAATACCGTAAATTCTTTTTAGCATTTTATTATCGGAATTGCCTTTCCAGTAAGCGCCTGTTATAGCCGTTAATTTGATTGCCTTTATTTTAGACATTGAAAGAAGATGGGGTCCTGCGCAAAGGTCAGTGAAATCCCCCTGCTTATAGAAACTGATTTCCTCGCCTTCGGGAAGTTCGGAAATAAGCTCTGCCTTATATGGTTCGCCCATTTCGTTGACTTTTTTAAGCGCCTCGTCACGAGGAAGAACGAATCTTTCGATAGGAGGATTTTCTTTTATGATTTTTTTCATTTCTGCAGTGATTTTTTCAAGGTCCTCATTTGTAAATCCCTCGTCATAATCAAAATCATAATAGAATCCGTTATCAATAGAAGGTCCTATTGCAAGTTTTACTGATGGGTATAATCTCTTAACCGCCTGAGCAAGAATATGGCTTGTTGTATGCCAATATGCTTTCTGGCCCTCAAGAGTATCAAAAGTCAGAATATTAAGAGTGCAGTCCTTATCTATAATGTGGCGAAGGTCAACGGTTTTGCCATCCACCTCTGCCGCAGTTGCCGCTCTTAAAAGTCCCTCGGAAATATCTGCACAGACTTTTTCGCAGCTAACGGGAGCGTCGTATTCTTTTGTGCTACCGTCTTTTAAAGTAATTATCATAAAAAACATCCCTTTCTGTTATTATCTTTTATAAAAATAAAACTCACCCTATAAAAATAGGGTGAGATAAAATTCCCACGGTTCCACCTAAATTACCGCATAATACGGTCTCTTTGATTCTTTAACGCAGAATATACGTCCGACCATTTCCTGACGGATGCTCAAAGGTGGTTTTGGCAGATTCCTTAGTGAAAAGCTCTCAGCAAATGCTTCTCTCTCTTATAAAAAGGAGGTTCTGTTACTCTTCCTTATCAATGCCCTTTTATCTTAACACCATTAAAAGTTTTTGTCAATGATTTTCAGATTTAATTTTGAAAATACAATTGCAATTTTGTCTCATTTGTAATATAATTAAATCCTACATATTAAAAGGGAGTAGCTGACGGGCTTTTGCTCGTGGTATCCGGCGTCATTACGCAGATTTTCTGCCGCCATTACATTAAACAGCAAGACTTTTAACGATAAATCGTTAAAAGTCTTTATTATTATAAAAAATTTTTATAGGAGTGATTAATCTTGACAATTTTCAAGGACCTTTTCTTCAACGTTATTAACGTTGATATCCCAACGGTCATTATGTGGCTAATTGGTGGTCTTCTGATTTATCTTGCTATTGCAAAAGATATGGAACCATCTTTGCTATTACCTATGGGATTTGGAACTATCCTCGTTAATATCCCCTTATCAGGCGCTATTAACCAGATGAACAGTGCCGGCCAGGAGGTTGAGGGCGCTATCGAAACCCTTTTCAATATGGGTATCGCAAACGAGCTTTTCCCTCTTATTCTTTTCATCGGTATCGGTGCAATGATAGACTTTACCCCTGTTCTTGCTAATCCAAAACTTATGATTTTTGGTGCAGCGGCTCAGTTTGGTATTTTCTTCACTTTCTGCCTTGCAAATATTTTCTTCACAGATCTTGAGGCAGCTTCTATCGGTATTATCGGTGCGGCAGACGGCCCCACTGCTATCGTAGTTGCAAACCAGCTTCTTGGTGAGGATAGCGCTATAACAGGTGCGATTATGGTTGCGGCTTATTCTTATATGGCCCTTGTTCCCATTATTCAGCCCCCAGTTATCAAAATGCTTACAACAAGAAAAGAACGCCTTATCAGAATGGATAATAAAAACGCTTCCGTTTCAAAACTTACCAAAATTCTTTTCCCAATCGTTGTAACTATCGTTGCAGGCGTTGTTGCTCCAAGTTCTGTTTCTCTAATCGGTTTCTTAATGTTTGGTAACCTTATCAGAGAATGTGGCGTGCTTGATTCACTTTCCGAAACTGCTCAGAAAGTTCTTGCAAACCTTATTACTATTTTCCTTGGACTTACTATTGCTTGTCAGATGGAGGCGGAAAAATTCCTTCAGCCGTCCACTCTTCTTATCTTAGGTCTTGGACTATTTGCATTTATCTTTGATACTGCAGGCGGCGTTATCTTTGCAAAAATTCTTAACGTATTCCTTCCAAAAGATAAGAAAATCAACCCAATGATTGGTGCTGCAGGTATCTCTGCATTCCCAATGTCCGGTCGAGTAGTTCATAAACTTGGTCTTGAAGAAGATAATCAGAACTTCCTTCTTATGCATTCAATCGGCGTAAACGTTTCCGGTCAGATTGCTTCTGTTATTGCAGGTAGTTTGATTCTTTCATTCTTCGGATAATAGGAGGAAAATATTATGTTTAATTTTGATTTTACTTTTAATCCCATGGATTTTATCACAAGTCTTCCCATCATGGGCAAAGGAATGCTTGGTATTTTCCTTGTAATTATGGTTATCTACGTAACTATAGTTCTACTAACAAAAATATTCAAAAATAAATAAACAAAAAGAATCCCTTCGACTTTGGTCGAAGGGATTCTTTTTAAAATATCTTCGGAATCTTTTGATGCTATTTTATTGAGATTCTTTATTATTGCTCGTTTGTTGGATTTTCTTCTCTATAGATAAATAAATATTCTATAAAGCCGTCAACGTCGGAAAGCTTTTCTATGGTAGCTTTTTCGTTATTTTTGAATTTCTTGAACATTTCCAAAACTCCTGCTCCTGCGGAAACAAGGTTTTTATCTTTATCAAAAACAAACTGAGCAAAAATTTCTGAATTGATAAAATAATTCTCTTCCATTATTTTCAGTTCGTTTTTATAAAGTATCTCGTTATAGTATTTATAGTATCTTTCCTTAATTGTGGGATAATAGTTTTCGTCAAAATCATAGCTATGAATTCTGGTTATAATATACTGTCCAACTTGGGGATACGCAACGCTGATTTTATATCCCTCGTAGTAGGGCAAGACTTGACCAAGGTATATGTGTTCCTGTTTTTCCGTCCAGTCCTTCATATAGGCGTTGACTTTATCGCCTTTTTTCAGGTTGCCGTAATAAACCTTCTCGATTTCATATTCATATTTCAAGAAATATCTATTGTTTATTTTAAGCTTCTCAACCTTATTGACTTTGGCAAGAACGTGATTGTTTTTAACGAATATCCCTTTTGGTTGATTTAGAAGTTCTTTTTCAGTTACAGCATTTGAAAAAGGCGTTAGTTGATAAGGGTCTGTTACCTTTATAAAACCTTTTAGCTGAGGATATTTATCGTAGTCAAAATCCAAATATTCAATGGGATAATTATCCTGAGGACCTACCCATTCAAGAGTAGATTCTTCTATATCTTCCTTATTATCCTGCGGAATCTCAACTTGGCTTATATTATCATTTACCACCTCAGAGGAATTTTCCAAGGAGGTTTCAGTTGTTGTCTCAGGAGAACTTTCTCCCGTTGCACCCGGGCCTCCTGATGGTTTTACGCTGCAACCTGCAAGGCAGTTAGTTAGTATAAGTAAAACGAGTAATAAACTAATATATTTTTTCATATTATTCCCTCCTTAAAATATAATTTATTCTATAAAAAAGCAAAAGTGGCAAAACTAATCCGAATATATCCGAAAACCCAGGAATATTTTGTTTGCCAGGAAACAAAACCTATCTTCGCTGTCAATAACGTTAAATACGTTTTTCGTTTATATTATTCGAATTAATTTTGCCACCTTAGCAACTTTTACCTTTCTATAGTTTTATAATACACAGAATACCTTTTATTGTCAATGGTTTGTTTATAATTTCGGCGATATGCACAAATTTGAACGCTCGTTTTTGTGCATAATGACGAAAATGTGTCTTTTGCGGTCATTTTCATCATCCCCCAACGTTCATTGATGGGATTTCTGAAAGAAAAAACATCCACGGATTTCTCCGTGGATGTTTTTATTTGTTTATAAACAAAATTCCAAGTGTTCCCGGTCCGCAGTGGGAGGTTATAACGCAGCCCGCTCTTGTTATTTCAATATTTTCGAAATAGTCAAGTGCTTTTACCTGGTCATAAATTCCCTGAACGATTTTTTCGTCGCAACCCGAATGAGTTATGAAAATTCTTTTTGGCTCGATTTTTGAAAGGTCGGCCAACTGGTCGCTAACGTAATTTTTCAAAACTGCGGCAAAAAGGCCTCTATATTTCTTCGTAGGATGAAGCACGCCATCGTCAACCTCAATGCAAGGCATAATTCTAAGCATATTTGCGCCAAACGCTGCCATAGCGCTGCAACGACCGCCCATTTTAAGATAATCCATTATAGAAACAATAAAAGAACCTCTTACCTTTGGCACGGTTTCTTTTAGAATTTTAACTATTTCTTCTGCTTCTTTGCCTTCTGCAGCAAGTTCTGCCGCCATAATTGCAAGATGGCCTGACGCAGTTGAAAGGTTCTGGGAATCAATAACGTAGCAATTTCCCACTTCTTCTGCCGCTATGCTGGCGTTCTGATAAGAGCAAGACATAGTAGAAGAAATGCAGATGTGAATAACTTCATACCCCTCGTTTACGTATTTTGAAAAGAAATTAGTATAGTCGGTGATTGTTCCTGCCGAGGTTTTTGGAAGAATTTTATTCTCATCAACAAATTTATAAATATCATCAGGGTTGATTTCAATAGTATCTTTGAGAGATTTCTCGCCAAGAGTAACGTAAAGCGGACAAAAATCCATATTATATTTTTGCATTAATTCCGCGCCTAAATCGCAGGTTGAGTCAACGGTTATTTTAATTTTACTCAATTTCAGATTCCTCCATAATATTTTATATATTTATATTATACTATATAATACAAATTTCTACAACCTTATTGTAATTTTTTAAAAATGTTT